>DASTWH010000231.1:0-10943 GCA_035758735.1 Gaiellaceae bacterium | reverse complement strand
TCGAACGGCACGCGGACGCCGGACATGGTCTCGACCGGGATGGGCGCGACGACGCGCGAGTTCACCGACGTCGTCCTCTCGGCGCTGCCCGGGTCACTGACGAACGCCGAGTTCTATCGCGAGGCCGTTGCATGACCGCTCGCCTGCGGCTCGCGGTCGCGGGGGAAACCATGTTTCCCCCGCGTGCCCCCTTCTTCTCGGACCCGTGGGGAACCTCCCGGTCCCCCACACCCCTCCACACCCATGTGCCGGGAGCTGCACATGGGTGACGAACAGCGCCTCGCACCGGACGAGCTGATCGCGCAAGCGCGTGCGCAGTTCGAGTCCGCGACCGACTTCACCGTCGCCGTCGAGGAGGAGTTCGCAATCCTCGACCCCGACTCGCTCGACCTCACGAATCGCTTCGAGGACGTACAGGCGGCAGCCCGGGGAACCGCCCTCGAGGAGCATCTCGTCGGGGAGCTCATCGCGTCGGAGGTCGAGGTCCGCACGGGCAAGCAGGCGTCGTTTGCGGACGTCCCCGGTGCGATCGCGGAGCGACGCACCCAGCTGCAGTCGCTCGTCGAGCCGATGGGACTCCTGCTCGGCGCCACGGGGACGCACCCGTGGGCGGACTGGAAGAAGCAGCGCATCATCGACACGCCGCACTACCGTCGAAACGACGAGCTCCTGCGGTACGTCGTCTGGCGCAACAACACGTTCGGGCTGCACGTCCACGTCGCGATCAACGGGCCCGACCGCGCGATTGCCGTGATGGCGGGGCTCCGCAACTTCCTGCCGGAGCTGCTCGCGCTTTCTGCGAGCTCGCCGTTCGTCGAGGGGGTCAACAGCGGACTGCACTCGGCGCGAACCCAGATCTTCACGCGGTTCTTCCCGCGCTGTGGGGTACCGGATGCCTTCGCCTCGTGGCTCGAGTACGAGAGCTTCGTGCGTTTCCTCTACGACACCGGCTCGATCACCGAGCACACGCAGCTGTGGTGGAGCGTCCGGCCGCATCTCGCGTTCCCGACGGTCGAGATCCGCATCTGCGACGGCCAGCCCGAGGTGTCCGAGGCCCAGTCCCTCGCCGCCTTTGCGGCGTCGCTCACAGTGCGGATCGCGCGCGCCTACGACGACGGGGCGCCGGTCGAGCCGCTTCCACACCGGCACATCGAGGAGAACTTCTGGCGCGCGATCCGATGGGGTCTCTCCGGCGAGTTGATCGACTTCGAGCGCGGCGAGGCGATCCCGGCCCGCCAGCGGCTCGACGAGCTGATCGAGTGGGTACTCCCGGCGGCGGAGGAGATCGGCGCCGCCCCGTACCTCGGAGTGCCCGACCGAAACGCCGCCGAGCGTCAGATCGAGCGCTTCGAGGACGGAGCGTCGCTCGAGGAGATCTACGCCGAGCAGGTGAAGGCCACCGAGGCGATCGGTGGCTGACGAGCAGAAGCTGCCGACCGAGGAGGAGCTTCGCGAGGCCCTCGATCGGATCGGCGTCGCGGACATCCTGCTGAACGCGCTGTCCGCGACCGCGTCGATCGGGTTCCGGCGCGTCTCGGCCGACGCGCGCGATCTCGGCGAGGTGAAGCTCGCCATCGAGTCGCTGCGCGCCCTCGAGCCGGTGCTGCGTGAGGCCGGCGTCGACGAGGCGGTCGTCCGCGACCTCGAGCAGGCGCGGACGAACCTCCAGCTTGCGTATGCGAGCGCGGTCGCCGAGGAGACCCCCGGCGGCAACGCCGAGCCGTCCGACGCGTAGGATCGCGCACTCATGACGGCATGCCCGGCCTGCGCGGGCGAGAACGCCGCCGACGCCCGCTTCTGCTCGCATTGCGGACGACCGCTCACCGCCGGTGATGTCGGCGGCAAGGCGGAGCGCCGCCTCGTGACGGTCCTGTTCGCCGACATCACCGGCTCGACGCCACTCGGCGAGTCGCTCGACCCCGAAGATCTGACCGACGTGCTCGGCTCCTATGCGACCGCGATGCGAGAGGAGATCGAGGCCGAAGGGGGGACCGTCGAGAAATTCATCGGCGACGCGGTGATGGCCGCCTTCGGCGTTCCCGTCGCGCACGAGGACGATCCCGCGCGGGCGCTGCGTGCTGCCCTGCGCATGCGGCGGCGGCTCGGCGAGCTCAACGTCGACCTCGACAGCCGGTTCGGTGTCAGGCTCGAGATGCGCATGGGCGTCAACACCGGGGACGTCGTCGTGTCGCCCGACGCGGGACCGGAACTCGGGATGGTCACGGGCGACCCAGTCAACGCCGCGGCCCGCCTCGAGCAGGCGGCGGATCCGGGACAGGTTCTCGTCTCCGAGCGGACGGCCCGCTCGGCGCGCGGGTTCCGGTTCGGGGAGGTCGGACCGCTCGATCTGCGGGGCAAGTCGTGGCCCCTCGAGACCGTCGAGCTCCTCGACGACGAGATCGAGGCGGTTCCCGGGACGCCCGAGCGAGGCATCCCCGGGCTCCGCGCCCCGATGGTCGGACGCGACCACGAGCTCGATCTCCTGCGGTCGATCTATGGCCGGCTGGCCTCGTCGGGCCGAGCGCAGCTCGTGACGATCTACGGGGATCCCGGCATCGGCAAGAGCCGGCTCACGCGCGAGTTGCTGGCCCGCGTCAACGCGGAGAGCGAGCCGGCGACCGTCCTGAAGGGAAGGTGTCTTCCGTACGGGGAGGCGGTCACGTACTGGCCGTTCGCCGAGATCCTCAAGACGCACACGGGCGTCCTCGACTCGGACCCGCCCGACGCGGCGCTCGCCAAGATCGCGGGTCTCGCCGACGACGTGCTCGTCGGTGTGGCTGACCCGGCGCGCTCCGCAGCCGTGCTCGCCTTCACCTTCGGCCTCGAGGACCCGCGCTTCGGGTTCACGGACCTGCCCCCGCGCCAGGTGCGGCTGGAGACGCATGAGGCCTGGCGGGCGTTCTTCACGGGGTTGACCGCCGATCGCCCCGCGATCGTCGTCGTCGAAGACATCCATTGGGCGGACGAGCCGCTCCTCGACCTGCTCGAGGAGCTCGCGGACCGGGTCGCGGGGCCGCTCCTTTTCGTCTGCCCGTCGCGTCCCGACCTGGCGCAGCGTCGCACCGGCTGGGGTGGGGGCAAGCGCAACTTCAGCTCGATCTTCCTCGAGCCGCTCTCGCACGAGGACGCGGCATCGCTCGTCGAGGACCTGCTCACCGTCGAGGAGCTGCCCGGCGACACACGGGACGCGATCCTCGCGCGGGCCGACGGCAACCCGCTCTTCCTCGAGGAGATCATTCGACAGCTCATCGACGAGGGCCGGATCGTGCGCGACGGTGATCGTTGGCGAGCGACCGAGGGAATCGACCAAATCGTCATCCCGGACACCGTGCAGGCCGTGCTCGCGGCGCGGATCGACCTCCTGCCGGTCGTCGAGCGGCGCGCGCTGCTGTCCGCCTCGGTCGTCGGCCGCGTCTTCTGGACAGGGTCGGTCGCACGGCTGCTGGACGGCGACGACGAGACGGACGACGTGCTCGCTCGGCTCGAGGATCGCGAGCTCGTGCTGTCCCAGGTCGGCTCGAGGATCGCCGGCGAGCGCGAGTTCCTCTTCAAGCACGTGCTCACCCGGGACGTCGCGTACGGAACGCTCGCGCGCCGCGATCGCGCGCGTGCGCACGCGGACGTCGCCGGCTGGATCGAGTCGGCCACCGGCGAGCGCCAGCGCGAGTTCGCCGATCTGCTCGCCCACCACCTCGGTCAGGCCTACGAGGGCTCACTCACCGATCCCGGCATTCCAGACGAGCGTCGTGAGTTGCTCAGGCAGAAGAGCCTCAAGGCGGCGCTCGCCGCCTCCGCCGAGGCGCGAGGCAAGATGCTCATCGAGAGAGCGAACGGGTTCGCGGAGGCCGCGCTCGACCTCGCTGCCGGTGCACACGAGCGGTCACTCGCGCTCGAGGCGCTGGGGCTCGCGGCGCTCTGGGACTTCCGCGGCGATGACGCATGGCGGTACCTGTCGCGGGCCGTCGACGAGCGAGTTGCGGGCGGTCGCGACTCCGGCGAGGTGCTCGCCATGCTGTGCGCTCGCGCCGTCGAATCCCCGACGCGCTGGCCGGCATCGGTGGTCGCGCAACCCGACGAGCACGACGTGGCGCGGTACGTGGAGATAGGGCTCGAGAACGCCGATCCGGAGGGAGAGGCGCGCGTCCGACTCCTCCTTGCCCGTTCGCTGTGGATCTTCGCCTTCAAACGAGGCGGGTTCACCGAGGAGGAGGCGACGGCTACTCAGCAGGCGGGGGAGGCGGCGTCCGCCCTTGCCGAAGCGCTCGGACGGGACGATCTCGCAAGCGCCGCGCTCGACGGCGTCATGAGCACTGAGTTCGTCCTTGGCCTTCACGGTCGCACGTGGCCCGTCGTCGAGCGACGGCTCGCGATCGTGGAGCGATTGACGGATCCGTGGGAGGTCGGGGACGCGCTGCAGACGGCCGCCGACGGCGCGCTCGCGATCGGGCGATACGAGGACGCGCGGCGGTGGGCGAGCGAGGGGTTCGAACGTGCGCGCGGCGGCCCGGACGTCTGGCGAGCCGGTCTTGCGTGGCGGGCCCTCGCGCGCTTCAAGCTCGGAGACTGGGACGGCGCTGTCGAGGACTTCGAGCGGATGGAGGCCGCTCGTGCGACGACACGCTTCGGGTCG
The DNA here is from genome assembly GCA_035758735.1 of Gaiellaceae bacterium. Lineage (GTDB taxonomy): Bacteria > Actinomycetota > Thermoleophilia > Gaiellales > Gaiellaceae > GMQP-bins7. The sequence goes on along the minus strand of DASTWH010000231.1, from coordinate 6,313 downwards.
GTGGGGTACTTCACGCTCACGATGTGGAGCTGCATCGCGCTCCTCGACGAGCTTCGAGGAAGCGGCGCCGCAGCCGACGCGCTCATCGCTCGTGTCGATGCGGAGCTCGCCGCTGCCACTCCAACGGTCCGAGTCGTCCCATGGTTCGCCAGGGTACGGGCTCATCGCGGGTGGGAGTCGGCACTCGAGCTGATCGAGGAGAGCGTCTCCCTGCGCGCCAGCAAGATGGGGAGAGGGCCGACTCTCGAGGCACACTGTGACGTCGTCGCGGACCTGGGGCGGTGGGATCTGGCGGACGAGGTCGCGGCCGAGGCTCGGGCGTTCGCGGAACGTGCTTTGCTCGAGGCGCTGCCGCTGCACGCCGATCGCCTGGAGGACCGCGCGGCGCTCGCGCGAGGTGACGCGCCGAGCGCCGTCGAAGCGCTCGCACGTGCTCGGGACGGATTTGCCGCGCTCCAGGCTGTGTGGGAGGAAGCTGTCGCCGAGCTCTGGCTCGCCGAGGCGCACGTCGCTAGGGACGACGTGGCGGACGCTCGGCGTGCGGCAGAAGCCGCCGCGGACGTGTTCGATCGGGTTCGATCGGTGCGCGAGTCAGAGCAGGCTCGCTCGTTGCTGAGCCGTATCGGGTGACGGCACGCCGACGGGCGGCAGCGCGACTTGTGATACATAATCCGCCGCGCCGAGGCGACTCGGCGCCTTACTGTGTGACGCGCGTAGCGCCGAAAAGTCCGAATCGCTTAGGCGACGGACTTTCCGGCGGGAGGACAGGAGAACCGAGGAGACATGGACTTCTTTGTTGATCACGCCGTCGGGTTCGCGCTCGCGTGCGCTGCCGTGGCGGTCTTGTACGGGCTGTACCTCACCTGGTGGCTGCTGAAGCAGCCTGCCGGAAACGAGCGGATGCAGGAGATCGCGGGCGCCGTGCAGGAGGGCGCCGCGGCATACCTCCGCAAGCAGTACACGACGATCGCGGTCGTCGCGATCGTCCCGTTCTTCCTGCTCGGCTTCTACGACAAGCTCGGCTGGGGCGCCGCGTTCGGCTTCCTGGTCGGCGCGCTCCTCTCAGCGGCCGCCGGCTTCATCGGCATGAACGTCGCGGTGCGCTCGAATGTGCGAACTGCGGAGGCCGCGCGCGAAGGCCTGCAGCCGGCGTTCAAGGTCGCCTTCCGCGCCGGATCCGTGACGGGCCTGCTCGTCGTCGGCCTCGGGCTCCTCGGCGTCGCCGGCTACTACTGGGTGCTCACCGACTGGATCGGGAACAGCCCCGAGTCGGCGGTCGACGATCTCATCGGCCTCGCATTCGGTGGATCGCTCATCTCCGTGTTCGCGCGACTCGGCGGCGGGATCTACACGAAGGCCGCCGACGTCGGCGCCGATCTCGTCGGGAAGATCGAGGCGGGCATCCCCGAGGACGATCCGCGCAACCCCGCCGTGATCGCGGACAACGTGGGCGACAACGTCGGCGACTGCGCCGGCATGGCAGCCGACCTCTTCGAGACGTATGCCGTGACCGCCGTCGCGGTGATGCTGCTCGGGATCAGCTTCGGCGCCGAGCAGGACGGCCTCTGGCTGTACCCGCTCGCGCTCGGCGGCATCTCGATCCTCGCGTCCGTCATCGGCACCTTCTTCACGATGGTCGGGAGCGGTCCGAACGCGATCATCAACGCGCTCTATCGCAGCGTCATCGTCGCAACCGTCCTCTCGGCGGCGGGGTTCATTCCCGTGACCATGGCCTACGACGGCGGCGACTTCGACTTCTGGAACCTCTACGGCTCCGCGCTCATCGGCCTCGCCGTGACGTTCCTCCTCGTCGCCATCACCGAGTACTACACGGGCACCCGCTGGAAGCCTGTGAAGGACATCGCCAAAGCCTCACAGACGGGCCATGCGACGAACATCATCTCGGGCCTCGCCGTCGGAATGCAGGCGACGGCATTGCCCGTGATCGTCATCGCGGTGGGCATCGTCGGCGCGTACTACGCAGCGGGCGAGAGCCTGTACGGGATCGGCGTCGCAGTCATGGCGCAGCTCTCCATGGCGGGGCTCATCGTCGCGCTGGACGCGTACGGGCCCGTGACCGACAACGCTGGCGGAATCGCGGAGATGGCAGACCTTCCGGAAGGCGTGCGCGGGGTCACGGACCCGCTCGACGCGGTCGGCAACACGACGAAGGCGGTCACGAAGGGGTATGCGATCGGCTCGGCTGGCCTTGCCGCGCTCATCCTCTTCGACGAGTACGGCCGCGGGCTTCGCGAGGACGGGCTGGAGACGTTCTTCTCGCTCGACAACCCGTGGGTCGTCGCCGGGCTCTTCATCGGCGGCCTCATGCCGTTCCTCTTCGCGTCGCTCGCGATGCAGGCCGTCGGCCGCGTGGGCGGCCAGGTCGTCGAGGAGGTACGCCGGCAGTTCCGCGAGGATCTGGGGATCATGGCGGGCACATCGCGCCCGGATTACTCGAGGGCGATCGGCATCGTGACGACGTCGGCGATCAAGGAGATGCTGGCTCCGGCGCTCATCCCCGTGCTGATCCCCATCATCGTGGGGATCATCTCGGTCGAGATGCTCGGCGGGCTCCTGATCGGGACGATCGTGACGGGCCTCTTCCTCGCCATCGCGATGACCTCGGGCGGCGGCGCGTGGGACAACGCGAAGAAGACGATCGAGGATGGCCTCTACGGCGGCAAGGGCTCGGAGGCCCACGCCGCCGCGGTCACGGGCGACACGGTCGGCGACCCCTACAAGGACACGGCCGGCCCTGCGATCAACCCGATGATCAAGATCGCGAACATCGTCGCGATCCTCATGATCCCACTGCTCGTCTCGATTCACGGGTAGCGGCAGGACAGTCGACGCCACTGCGGTCGCGAAGCGACCGCCTTCAGGGATCCAAGCGCGACCTGTGTCCGCCTTACGGCGGACACAGGTTTGCGCAACCGAAGGGGTGACTCAAGGTCACCCCTTCGTGTCTTTGCAGGTCCTTGTGCTGCGAAGAGGATGCGGGCGCTTCAGGGGCACAGGGCATGCCGTCAGGTGCCGGACATGAAAGGGGAGTAGCGAATGCGACGCATTCACGCTGTCGCGCTCGGAATCCTGAGCGTGACGATCGTCGCCGTCTCGATCGCGGTACCCGCGATCGGAGCGAACGGCAGCAATGCGCGCCTCAGCAAGCACGAGCGACAGCTCCTCGCTGAGGCACGAGCCGAAGGCAAGACCTCGGTCATCGTGCTCGTCGCCGCCAAGGGCGGCGCGGCCAACGACGCGATTCGTGACATCGAAGGGCTCGGTGGGACCGTCCAGTACCGCGACGCGGCCCTCGGTTACATCCGTGCGTCGATCGCGATCGACAAGGTCGAGCAGGCGCTGCAGTTGGGCAGCGTCGAGGCGCTCGAGGTCGACGAGACGGTCGAGATTCCGGATACGCGGCCGCAAGGCGCCGTGAATCCGACGCCGCAGACACCGCCGAGCGCTGCGACGCCGAACAACAATCCGTACCTCCCGACCGGTGACACGGGTGCGTCGCAGTTCGTCGCAGCCCATCCGACGTGGGACGGTCGCAACGTCACCATCGGGATCGTCGACAGCGGCGTCTCGCTCGATCATCCGAGCCTGCTCACGACGAGCACCGGCGAGCGCAAGATCGTCGACTGGGTGACGGGCACCGACCCGTTCACCGACAACGATCCGACCTGGGTCAACATGGAGAACCAGGTGAGTGGCGCGTCGTTCGCCTTCCAGGGCGTCAGCTACACCGCTCCAACTGCAGGGAACTATCGGATCGGCCTCTTCAACGAGCGCGATGCGCGGCTCGGTGGCGAGGTCGGCAGCGACGTCAACCGTGACGGCAACCCTGCCGGCTCGAGCGGGATCTTCGCCGTTCTCTGGAACGCGTCAGCGAACGACGTTTGGGTCGACACGAACCAGAACGCCTCGTTCGCCGACGAGCAGGCGATGACGGACTACAAGGTCCGCTTCGACGTCGGGACGTTCGGGACCGACAATCCGGCCACGGCGGTTCGCGAGGCGATGCCGTTCGTCGTGCAGACCGACGGGCAGAACAAGGTCGTCAACATCGGCATCGTCTCGGCGCAGCACGGATCGCACGTCATGGGCATCACGTCGGGGAACCATCTGTTCGGCGGCGCCATGAGTGGCGCGGCACCCGGAGCCAACGTCGTCTCCGTCCGCGCGTGCCTGTTCGTCGCCGGCTGCACGGCGCATGCGCTCACCGAGGGCATGATCTACGCCGTAAAGCAGGCGAACGTCGATGTGATCAACATGTCGATCGGCGGCCTGCCCGCGCTCAACGACGGCAACAACGCGCGGTGCGTCATCTACAACCGCCTGATCGAGCAGTCGAACGTGCAGATGTTCATCTCCGCCGGGAACAGCGGCTCGGGCATGAACACGGTCGGCGATCCGAGCGTGTGCGGGAAGGTCATGAGCATCGGGTCGTACATCTCCAAGGCGTCCTGGCAGGCGAACTACGGCTCGGATTCGGCGTTCGTCGACAACCTGCACGGCTTCAGCTCGCGTGGCCCACGGGAGGACGGCGGCTTCAAGCCGCTGGTCGTCGCGCCCGGCTCCGCAATCTCGACGACGCCTCTGTGGCAGCCCGGCGGACCGGTTGCCGGGACGTACACGCTGCCGCCCGGCTACTCGATGCTGAACGGTACGTCGATGGCCGCCCCGGAGGCCGCGGGCGCCGCAGCCCTGTTGATCAGCGCGGCGAAGGCCACGAACGTGCAGAAGCAACCGGACCAGCTTCGTCAGGCGATGACCTCGTCGGCGCGTTTCCTCCCTTCCCCGCGAATCGGCGCCTACGAGCAGGGCAACGGCATCATCGACGTCGGCGCGGCCTGGGACTTGCTGAAGACGAACATCAAGACCGTCGACATCGCCTCGAGCGTGCGCGTCGACACGGTTATCAGCCAGTTCCTCGCGACTCCCGGCATCGGGCAAGGGATCTACGTCCGGGAGGGTGCGCACGTCGGTGACAGCTTCAGCCGGACGTACACGTTCACGCGCACCTCGGGCGGGGGCGGTACGAAGACGTACAACCTGAGCTGGAAGGGCAACGACGGCACGTTCTCGACGACGCCGATGTCGATCGCGCTGCCGAACGGTCAGGCCGTCCAGCTCACGGTTCAGATCAACGCCGCGACTGCCGGCGTGCACTCGTCCATCCTCAACCTGAACGATCCGAGCACGGCCGGCATCGAGTACCAGACGCTGAACACCGTCGTCGTGGCGGAGGAGTTCAGTGCCTCCAACAACTACTCGATCACACACTCCGGGACCATCGGGCGAAACCAGATCACCAGCTTCTTCGTCCGCGTCCCGCCCGGGACGCCGGCCTTGAAGGTCGACTTCAGCGGCCCGTCGGCGACGCCGGGAACGGGGCAGGCGCGCTTCCTGCGCTTCCACCCGTTCGGCGTGACGATCGAGCCCTCGAACAACAGCCTGACGTGCTACAGCCCGGCGGTGGCCGGTGGGCCGGCGTGCAACCCGCTGAGCCGAACCACGTCGAACCCTCAGGCCGGCGTCTGGGAGGTCGTCGTCGAGGCCCGACGAACGTCCGACGTCGCGGATACGCCGTACACGCTGACTGCGTCGATCCTCGGCGCGAGCGTCTCGCCGAATCCCGATGTCGTCTCGTCGGCGACGATCGGAGTGCCGGTCGCCCGCTCGTACACGGCAACCAACCTGTTCGGCTCGTTCACGGGTCGAATGGTCGGAACGACGTTCGGAAGTGCACTCCGTGCGACGCCCACGATCGCCGACCTCGCTCAGCAGAGGACCGCGGTGAACGTCACCTCGGGCTCGACGTCGCTTCGGGCGACGATCGGCGGTACGTCCGATCCCGCGGCCGACCTCGATCTCTTCGTCTTCAACTGCACGACGGGCTCCTGCGTGCTTGCCGGGCAGTCGGCAGACGGTGACTCCGAGGAGTCGGTCACGATCGCCAATCCGGCGGCGGGCAGATGGGAAGTGCTCGTTGACGGATTCGCGGTACCGGCCGGAACGACGACGTACAGCTACGTCGACCTGTTCGTGAACGCGGCGTTCGGGAGCGTGTCCGTGACCGACGCGAATGCGCTCAGGCCAGCAGGCTCGAGCTGGACAGCGCCCGGGAGCCTGACCGCCAACGCCGCTCCTGCGGCAGGGCGGGTGCTCCTCGGCAACGTCCAGGTGCGGACCGACACCAACGTGCTCGTCGGCTCCGGCGACGTCGCCGTCGAGAGCGTCACTCCCTAGGCATCCCTTCGATCAGCGACGCGAGGGCGGCGAGAGTCGCCCTCGCGTGGCCCCATGG
>DASTWH010000379.1:0-2539 GCA_035758735.1 Gaiellaceae bacterium | reverse complement strand
CGCCCGGCCTCGAGTAGGAGCTCGAACCGGTGGGCGTCGATGTCGGTGGGCCGAGCGTCGAGCAGGTAGCCGCCGCCGCGAGTGTGGAGTGGCTCGTCGGGCTCGAACGCCTTCCGCAGCCGCGAGACCTGGACGTCGAGGCTGTGATCCGCGCTGCCCGGAGCCCGCTCCGGCCAGAGCGCCTCGATCAGGCGATCGCGAGAGGTGACTTCGTTGGCGTGCAGGAGGAGGAGCGCGAGCAGGGCCCGCGGCTTCGCGCCGCCGAGTGGGAGCGGGTGCCCGTCCCGGACGGCTTCGACGGGCCCGAGGAGCCGGAACTCCATTGCTCTCCTTCGGATCGTTGCAGATGACGCTAGCACCGCTCCGAGAGAAGGTCGAGAGCGCCCCGAGAGGCTTGTGTGAGGCCTCCCACCGACGGTCGCGGGCATGCCTCGCAACCACGGAATTCGGCGATGTCTACTCCGGACATGCGGCGCCGCTCTCCTTGCTTCGGTCGCACTCGCGTCCGTGCCCGGTGGATCGGACGGGGCCAGCGATCGCGGAGTTCGCGTATTGACGATCTCCTACCGGGCGCACAACGGCGTCGCGAGAGCCGCCTACATCGTCTTGCCGTCGTGGTACGGGCCTGAGGTGAATCCCCTGCTACCGGCTGTCGTCTCGCCGCACGGCCGGGGTGGGAGCGGGCTCTCGAACGCCCGATTCTGGGGCGACCTCCCCGCGACCGGACGCTTCGCGGTGATCAATCCGGACGGCATGGGCCGTCGCCTCGGTCCGCTGTCGTACGGGTACGCGGGTCAGGTCGACGATCTCGCGCGGATGCCCGAGTACGCAGCGGATGCGCTTCCCTGGCTTCGCCTCGATCGCAGCCGGATCTACGCTCTCGGAACGAGCATGGGCGGGCAGGAGACGCTGCTCCTCGTCGCTCGCCACCCCGATCTGCTCGCCGGGGCGGCCGCGATGGACTCCGTCACGGACCTCGGACGCCGGTACCGGCAGCTGCCGGGGGTTCCATGCAATGCGGCCTGTCGTGCGCGTTGGGGTCAGCCATTCGGGCGGGTGCTGCAGGCGGCGCTGCGTCGCGAGGTGGGTGGGTCGCCGGGCCAGCGGCCGGAGGCCTACGCGGCGCGGAGCGCGATCCGCCAGGTCGGCTCAATCGCCTCGTCCGGTGTGCCGCTTCAGCTGTGGTGGTCGAGCAACGACCAGATCGTCTTCGACCAGGCTCACCAGTCGGCGAGGCTGGTACGGGCGCTTGAGCGGACTAGGACGTGCGGCGCGATCGTCTCGTACGCGGGAACCTGGAGGCACTCGCAGGCCATGTGGGCGGGCTCGCTGCTGCCGGTTGCGCTTGCCGGATTCGGGCTGCTCCCAGGCTCGTTTCCGGGGATCCCCGACGGTCACTACGAGGGTCGCTGCGTGGCGACAGCGGGTCTGTCCGGAATCCCGCGGCTCATCGCATCTGGCCTCGTATGTCGATCCGTGGCAGGGACATCGTGCGCGTGACGCGGGCCAGTGGATCGGCTCTCGTCGTGCTTCTGGTGGCGCTCGTCGCGACCGGTCTGCCGTCGGACGCGACCGGCGTGCGGGTTGGGTGTGCGGCAAGCGATCTGAGTGCAGCGCAGATCCGACGAATCGAGATCGCCCTCCGGGCACGCCGGGACGTGTGGGGTGACGCGCTCCTTCGTTCCTCCGCCGGACCTTCGTACCACGGTGCTCGACGATTCCTGCCGCCCTTGGTTCTCGCGCGCGGTCCCAAGGGCCGACCGCTCACGTCGTCCGGCTTCCACTACCTCGTGTTCGCGCAGCCCGAGCGCGATGACGGTGCGGACAGCGCGGCGTTGCACGTCGCCGACGGAAGTCAGATCCTGTCGAAGCGCGTGCTCGGGCGCTCGCTGACGATCGGTGTCGGAAACGAAGGAGGCGAGCGGTTCGGGTCCTGCTTCGCCCGCTCGACGATCCCTCGGCTCGCGGGGGGATACCTGCCGATCGTCGAGACGCGCTATGTCGACGCTCGCGGGGTTCGATACCGGCAAGAGTCGTTCGCCGCTCGCCCACGCCATGGCGATGCACTTCAGAGCTTCGTTCGCATCGACGCCGACGCGAGCCGCGCTACCGGCGATGCGGCGATCCGCTTCGATCCCAGCGACAGCAAGCCGGTGACGTTTGTCATCCCGGCGTCGTCATCGACGTCGGTCTACATCGTCTGGTCCCATGCTCCGGAGGGCGAACCGCCGTCCCCGATCGAGCGCACAGACTACGAGGCGTCGCGTGCATCCGTAATCGAGTACTGGACCGATCGCCTGGCGGAAGGCGCGACCGTGGATGTACCCGATCCGAGCGTCCGAAACGCCGCGCGGAGCCTCGTCCTCCAGAACCTCGTCCTCGGGTGGCGGTACAGCCTCGGCAACCCGTACCAGCAGTTCTCGTACCCCGAAGCCCTCGACGTCGCGCAGGTGATGGACGACTACGGGCACGCCGGAGTTGGTGCTGCGATCCTACGGCGCTCACTGACGACCGCTCGTGGTCCTTTCCCCAACTGGAG
>DASTWH010000378.1:0-8501 GCA_035758735.1 Gaiellaceae bacterium | reverse complement strand
CGTCGGCGATCGCCTGTTGCGGAGCGCCGCCGAGGACGAACGGCGTCCCACCGACTCCGGTCAGTGCGACGGTCTCGCCCGACCGGCCCACGAGCGCGGCGGCGCCGACGAGTGCGAAGCCCGATGCGGGATGCTCGACGGACGCGTACGCGGAGCCGGAGCCGGCAGGAGGGCTCGGGATCACGATGTCCGTCACGAGCTCCTGCGGGCCGAGCGCCGTGGTGAAAGGCCCGAGCAGGAGTTCGGTGAGCGGCGCCTGGCGAGACCCGTTCGTCGAACGGACCTCGAGACCCGCGCCGAGTGCGAGCAGGACCGCAGGCATGTCCGAGGCTGGGTCTGCATGAACGATGCTCCCGCCGATCGTGCCGAGGTTCCGCACCTGCACGTCTCCGATCCCGCTCGCGCACTCGGGAATCGCCTCGAGGCCCGGGATCGCCTGCATCGCCGCGAGCTCCGACCACGTCGTGAGCGGGCCGACGTGCAGCGCGCCGTCTCGCTCCTCGACGCCGCGCAGCTCGAGCCGCGAGATGTCGACGACGACCGAGGGCCGCGCGATGCGCAGCTTCATCACGGGGATCAGCGACTGGCCGCCCGCGATCGCCTTCGCGTCCGGCTCACCGAGGAGCTCGAGCGCGTGATCGACGTCCGACGCGCGCTCGTACCGCGTCGACGCCGCGATCACGACCCGTCTCCGGCTGCGCGGATCGACTCGACGATGCCCTGATACCCCGTGCAGCGGCAGAGGTTGCCGCGCAGCGCGTGACGGATCGTCTCCTCGCTCGGCGAGGCGTCGCGCGAGAGGAGGTCGGCCGCCGTCAGGATCACGCCGGGCGTGCAGAACCCGCACTGGAGGCCGTGATGCTCGACGAACGCGCGCTGGAGCGGGTGGAGCTCGCCGTTCGCAGCAAGCCCTTCGATCGTCGTGACCTCTCGATCCTCGGCTTGATGTGCGAGCACGGTGCAGCTCTTCACCGCGCGTCCGTCCAAGAGCACGGTGCACGCGCCGCACTGGCTCGTGTCGCAGCCGATGTGGGTGCCCGTGAGCCCGAGGCTGTCGCGGAGCGCGTGGACGAGGAGCGTTCGTCCTTCGACGTCGAGCGAGCGCTGCTCGCCGTTCACGACGAGCGAGACGGTGTCAGACACCGGCCGGCAGCGTGGCGAGCTTGTCGCGCAGATATGCGAGGTACGGCTGAGGATCGATCGTCGGCGAGCCCGTGATTCGCTCGATCGTCTCCTTCGGCGTGAACTTTCGGCCGAGGGAGTAGAGGTTGTCGCGGAGCCAGGCGGCGAGCTCGTGCAGCTCTCCCGCCTCCATCTGCGCGTCGAGGTCGGGGATCGCGTCGCGGACCGACGACCAGATCTGCAGGGAGATGACGTTCCCGAGCGCGTAGGTCGGGAAGTACCCGATCCCGCCCTGCGACCAGTGGATGTCCTGGAGCACACCGTGCGTGTCGTCGGGCACGTCCACACCGAGCAGATCGCTCATGCCGGCCGCCCATGCCTGCGGGAGGTCCCTGGGCTCGAGCGTGCCCTCGATGAGCCGTTGCTCGAGCTCGAAGCGGAGGATGATGTGGAGGCTGTACGTCGTCTCGTCCGCCTCGACGCGGATGAGACCGGGCTCGGCGCGGTTGACCGCGGCCAGGAACGTCTCGAGATCGACGTCTCCGAGCTGCCCGGGGAACGCGTGCTGCAGCGGTTCGTACCAGTGCAGCCAGAACGGCCTCGAGCGCCCGACGAGGTTCTCCCACGTCCGGCTCTGCGACTCGTTCAGCCCGAGGGACGGCGAGCCGGCGAGCGGCGTTCGCTCGAGCGACTCCGCGATGCCGTGCGCGTACTGGCCGTGCCCGGCCTCGTGCAGGGTCGACCAGAGACCGTCGAGGCCGCTCTCGAACCGCGTCGTCATGCGGACGTCGCGCCTCGAGAACGACGTGCAGAACGGGTGCACGGTCGGATCGAGGCGGTACGAGCCCTCCTCGAAACCGAGCGTGTCGAGGATGCGTCCGAAGAACTCCTTCTGGTCCTCGACCGGGTAGTCCTGGAAGAGGAACGACGCGTCGACGCTCGGCGCCTCCTTCACGAGCTCGGCGAGCACCGGCCGGATCGTCCCGAACACCTCCGCGACCTCGGAGGTCAGCATGTACGGCTCGAAGTCGTCCAGCAGCGCCGTGTAGGGGGAGTCCTTCCACTCGAAGCACTCGACGTAGCGCCGCTTGAGGTCGAGGTTCCGCTCCAGCGCCGGCAGGAACTTCGCGAAGTCGTTCGTCGCGCGCGCCTCGATCCAGACCTGGTTCCCGAGCGCGGCGGCGCGGATCATCTCCGTCCGCAGCTCGGTCGGCACCCGGCGCTGCTTCTCCCAGTCACGCCGCGTGACGCGGATGAGACTCGCGTCGTCGGAGTCGTACTCGAGGGAGTCCTCGAGCGGGCGGAGCCGTTCCAGCAGGTTGCCGACCTCCGCATCGGTGAACTTCTCGTGCGCGACGCGGCCGACCGTCGCCATCGCCTCGGCGCGCGCCGGATGCCCACCGGGCGGCATCGTCACTTTCTGATCCCACGCCAGCACGCCGACCGCCTTGGCCAGATCGACGATCTCGGCGAGGCGTTCTCTGAGCGCGCGAAGGTCCGCGTCCACCTCGGCGGACTCTACCCACGGCGTTAGGATCGGCGTCCGAATGAGCGACCCGGCGATCGAGACCCTCTTCGACGAGCAGCGGCGGTACCCGCCGTCTGCGGACTTCGCCGCCCAGGCCAACGCGAGAGCGGACATCTACGACGTCCCGTTCGAGGAGTTCTGGGAGCGCGAGGGCCGCGAGCGGGTCACGTGGTTCGAGCCCTTCACGTCGCTGCTCGAATGGGAGCTGCCGTACGCGAAGTGGTACGGCGGGGGCAAGATCAACGTCGCCTACAACTGCCTCGATCGCCACGTCGAGGCGGGATACGGCGATCGCGTCGCGTTCTACTACGAGAGCGAGCCCGTCGGCGACGACGCCGAGCGCGTGGCCATCACGTACCGGCAGCTGCTCGACGAGGTCGTCCGTGCAGCGAACGGCCTGAAGGCGCTCGGCGTCGGAAAGGGCACGCCCGTCGGGATCTACATGGGCATGGTCCCCGAGCTGCCGGTCGCGATGCTCGCCTGCGCGCGGATCGGCGCGCCCCACACCGTCGTCTTCGGCGGCTTCTCCGCCGAATCGCTGGCGGACCGGTTGAACGACATGCGCTGCGAGGTCCTGCTCACGCAGGACGAGAGCTACCGCCGAGGCACGATCGTGCCGCTGAAGCAGAACGCCGACGACGCGCTCGAGTCCTGCCCCGGCGTGCGCTCGGTCGTCGTCGGTCAGCGCACGCGTGGCCACGTCCCGATGAAGGCGGGCAGGGACATCACGTGGAACGAGCTGATCGAGGGGCAACCGACGGACGCCGCGTCGTGCCCGTGCGAGCCGATGGACTCCGAGGATCTCCTCTACCTGCTCTACACGAGCGGCACGACTGCAAAGCCGAAGGGGATCGCCCATACGACCGCCGGCTATCTCGTCGGGGTCGCGGCGACGCATCACTACGTCTTCGACCTGAAGCCCGAGCGCGACGTGTACTGGGGCGCCGCCGACATCGGCTGGGTGACCGGGCACAGCTACATCGTCTACGGGCCCCTGTGCAACGGCGCGACGAGCGTGTTGTACGAGGGAACGCCCGATTTCCCGGACAAGGATCGCTGGTGGGACATCATCGAGCGCTACGGGGTCACGATCCTGTACACGGCGCCGACGGCCATCCGCGCACACATGAAGTGGGGGCCCGAGCACGCAGCGAAGCACGACCTCTCGTCGCTTCGTCTCCTCGGCTCCGTCGGGGAGCCGATCAACCCCGAGGCCTGGATGTGGTACCGGCAGCACATCGGAGGCGATCGCACGCCGATCGTCGACACCTGGTGGCAGACCGAGACGGGGATGATCCTCATCACGCCGCTTCCGGGCGTGACGACGACGAAGCCCGGCTCCGCGACGAGGCCCTTCCCCGGGATCGACGCCGGCGTCGTCGACGACAGCGGGAACGCCGTCGGGCCAGGGGGAGGGGGCTACCTCGTGCTGAAGCGGCCGTGGCCTGCGATGACACGTGGGATCTTCGGCGACGACGCCCGCTTCCGCGCCACGTACTGGGAACGCTTCCCGGGCGTGTACTTCGCCGGGGACGGCGCTCGCATCGACGAGGACGGCGACTTCTGGCTCCTCGGCCGGGTGGACGACGTCATGAACGTCTCGGGACATCGCATCTCGACGATCGAGGTCGAGTCGGCGCTCGTCGACCACCCGAGCGTGGCCGAGGCGGCCGTATGCGGTCGTGCCGACTCCCTCACGGGCCAAGCGATCGTCGCCTTCGTGACGCTCAAGGGCGGCGAAGAGGGGACGGTCGACCGGCTCGAGGAGCTGCGCAACCACGTCGCCGTGAAGATCGGGCCGATCGCAAAGCCTGCGAACATCGTTTTCACGCCCGAGCTGCCGAAGACGCGCTCGGGGAAGATCATGCGGCGCCTCCTGCGGGACGTCGCCGAGCATCGCCCGCTCGGGGACACCACGACACTCGCGGATCCGGCGGTGGTCGCGGAGATCGCCGACCGGGCCGAGGCGCAACCGGCCGAGGACTAGTCAGGCCGCAGTCAGATCCGCGCGGAGTCGGCCGATCGCCGCCACGACGCGATCGACGTCGTCCGGCGTCGTCGACCAGTTCGACACCGCGATGCGGAGAAGGCGGTCTCCACGCCACGTCGTGCCGCCGAGCCAGGCCGTGCCGTCGGCTTGGATCGCGCGCTCGAGGCGTGCGGTCAGCTCCTCGTCTCCGATGCGGACGAGCACCTGGTTCAAGACGACGTCGTTCACGATCTCGACCTCGTCGAGCGAGCCCAGCTTCTCCGCGAACCGGACGGCGAGGTCGCAGCACCGGTCCACGAGTGCCGCGACTCCTGAGCGGCCGAGCGAACGGAGCGCCGCCCACGTTGCGAAGCCACGAGCATGGCGCGAAGACTCGACCACGAGATCGCCGCCGCCGTACTCTCGTCCGGCAACCTGGCCGGTGAGATAGGCCGCGGTGTATGCCAGGGCGGTTGCGTGAACATCGGCATGTGCGCAGAACGCATAGCCGCAGTCGTACGGGACGTTGAGCCACTTGTGCCCGTCGCAGGCCCACGAATCGGCGAGCTCGACACCCTGCACGAGCCGACGCTTTCGCGGGCTCGCCGCAGCCCAGAGCCCGAAGGCGCCGTCGACGTGAAGCCAGGCACCCGCTGCGCGAGCCGCCTTGGCGGCCGCGGTCAGGTCGTCGCAGGCGCCGGTATTGACGTTCCCCGCCTGCGCGCACACGATCATCGGACCGCGTCCCTCCAGTGCCGCCGGCAGCGCTGACGTGTCCATTGCCCCGTCGGGGAGGGCGGGCACCACGACGATCGAACTCTCGCCGATCCCCAGCAGTCGCACAGCGCGGTCGATGGTCGCATGGCGTTCGGCGCCGACCACGACGCGGATGCGTGGCGCCCCGTGCAACCCGTCCCGGCCGACGTCCCAGCCCGCCTCGTGCAGAACGTGCCAGCGGCCCGCCGCGAGACCAACGGTATTGGCACCCTGGCCGCCCGTCGTGAAGCCTACGGAGGCCGAGGCAGGAAGCCCGAGGAGCTCTTTGAGCCAGGATCCCGCTACGTCTTCGAATGCGATGGCCGCGGGCGACATCGCCTCGTTGAACGCGCACTGGTCCCAGCCGGCCGCGATGATCGCTGCGACCAGCGCGGCATCGAGCGTTCCGCCCGTCACGAACCCGAAATAGCGAGGCCCGGTGGACGCCATGAGGCCAGGGGACGCTCCTTCGAGCAACTCGTCGAGGACGTCTTCGAGCGGCGTGGGATCGTCGGGAAGGGGGCCGAGGGAGTCCCGGACGGCGCTCCGGCTGGCGCTCGGCCCCACTCGGGCCTCCGGCAGCGCCCGTCGATAGCCGATGATCGTGTCGACGGCCCGGTCGAGTGCGGATCGCAATTCGCGGTCGTCCGTCACGGGCGCGAGTCTAGTTCGGGGCCTTGACTCTCACGTAGGGTGAGACCCTACGCTCGGGTCATGGAGCTGCTCCCCATCGGTGTCTTCGCGCGGCTGACCGGGCTGACGGTACGAGCGGTGCGCCACTACGGGGAGCTCGGACTGCTCGAGCCCGCCTACGTCGACGAGGACACGGGCCTATCGCTACTACGCACCGGATCAGGTCGAGGACGCCGCCGCCATTCGCAGGCTTCGCTTCCTCGAGCTCGCGCTCGACGAGATCCGCGAGATCGTGGAGGCGGACGATCCGGCGTTCACCCGTGCCCGGCTGCTCCAGCACCGGGCGAAGATGGCGGAGCTGGCAGCGACGACCGAGCAGATCCTCAGCACCTTGCAACGACTCATCGACGGAGAGGAGCCGCTCGTGCCCGACGCGACCGACAGCAGCGTGAAGGTGCTCGTCAAGGAGGTACCCGATACTCCGGTGCTCGTCATCCGTGACCGCCAGCCGGCGGACACGATGAGCACGGTCATCCCGACTGCCTACGCCGAGCTCGAGAGCTATCTACGTGAGCTCGGTGTCGAGCCGACAGGCCCTCCGATCACCCTCTGTCCGTACGCGGACGACGACGGGATGGTCGCGGTCGAGAACAGCTTCCCGGTGGAGGACGGCGTGCCCGGCCGCGGACGGATCGAGACCGCCGTGTTCCCGGCGTGCACGGTGCTGTCGATCGAGCACTGGGGCCCCTACGACCAGCTCGATCGCTCGTACCGCGCCCTGCAGGCGGCCGTCGAGCGCGCCGGGCTCGAAGCGTCGGGCGAGCCGCGCGAGATCTGCTGGACAGGCCCGGAGGAGGTTCCGGTGGAGAAGTGGCTGACGGAGGTCCAGCTCCCCGTCGTGCGCGACGACGCGAAGCTCGCGGCGTTCGCCTAGGCGGCGATCAGCTTCTCGAAGCGTGCGGGATCGTCGAAGGGCCCGACGACGGCGAGGTAGAGGCGCTTGTCCTCGAAGAGGTCTCTGGCGACGCGCTGGACATCCTCGACCGTGATTTCGTCGAGTTTGCGCAACAGCTCGTCGGGCTCCTCGATCTCGCCCTCGAGCACCTCCTTGCGCAGCCCGTACTGAATCGTCCCCTGCGGGCTCTCGAGGCGGAGCACGAAGCGGCCCTTCGCATACCCGCGCGCCTTCTCGAGCTCGTCGGGGGGAACGGGCTCCTCGGCGATCTTGCGGAGCTCGCCGAGGATCGTGGTGATCGCCTCGTCCACCCGGGCGACGTCGACGCCCGCGCTCGAGTAGAAGGTGCCGACGTCCGTGTAGGCCGTGTTCCCCGCATGGACGTAGTAGCCGAGGCCGCGCTTCTCGCGTACCTCGGTGAAGAGGCGCGACGACATGCCGCCGCCGAGCACGACCGCTAGGAGCTGGAGGGCGTAGCGGTTCGGGTGGTCGAGCGTATAGCCGCGCACTCCGAGGATCAGGTGCGCCTGCTCGGAGTCCTTCGTGTGCAGGAGGACCGGCGATGTGTCCGGCGGCAGCTCGACCTCGGCGGCGGCTCCGGTCGGGCGAGCCTCGATGCCGCCCAGGAGCTCCTCGAGCCGGTCCATCAGGTCGTCGCCGATGCGGCCGCCGATCCCGACGACCATGCGCTCGGGGCGGTACCACGTGTCGAGGTACGAGAGGAACGTCTCGCGGGTCGTCCCCTCGATCGTCTCCCGCGTGCCGAGGATGTCCCAGCCGAGCGGCTGATCCGCGTACAGCAACCGGTCGTAGACGTTCGAGACGTACCGCTGCGGCGTGTCGAGGTAGACGTTCATCTCCTCGAGGATCACGCCCTTCTCCTTCTCGATCTCGGCCTCGTCGAAGCTGGAGTGGAGGAGCATGTCCGTGAGCACGTCGAGTGCGATGTCGCGCGTCTCGGATCCGCAGCGGACGTAGTAGCCGGTCAGCTCCTTGCCCGTGAACGCGTTGAACTCGCCGCCGATCGCGTCGATCTCGGTGGAGATCGTGCGCGCAGTGGGCCGTCGCTCGGTGCCCTTGAAGAACATGTGCTCGGCGAAGTGCGCGATGCCCTTGGACTCGGGCGTCTCGTACCTCGAGCCGGCGGCGAGCATGACGAAGCACGACACCGATCCGACCTGCGGAAACGGCGCGGAGACGACCCGGATCCCGTTGCCGAGCGTCGTCTTCTCGAAGATCGCCATGACGTTCGATGGTATAGACCGTCCTCGTGCCCGGACAGCTGACCCGTACGGCCATCGCCGCCCAGCCGGAGTGGCTCGCACGGGTTCCCGAGCGGGTCGGAGACCGGCGGCTTCCGGACGGCGCACGCGTCCTCTTCACCGGCTGCGGTACCTCGTTCCATGCCGCCCTGGCGTGTGGGCCGGCTGCCCAGGCGCTCGAGGTCGTCATCGGCAACGCGCCCGAAGCCGACGTCCTCGTCGCGATCTCGCACGAGGGTGGGACGGCTCTCACGCTCGAGGCCGTTCGTGGGTTTC
>DASTWH010000195.1:0-3330 GCA_035758735.1 Gaiellaceae bacterium | reverse complement strand
CGGAGGCAGCCCGCGTCTCCGCAGACACGTACGTCGATCTCGTGCGGTTCCCAAACGCGATAGTCGACAGCTCCCGAGGCGATATCGCCCAGGTACTCATCCTTCGTGTACGCAGCTCCGCTCGGGGTCACGAGCTGCTACCAGTCGCGGCCAGTCGTCTTGCCGAGCTTGCCCTCCGCGAAGCCGCAGCGCGTATGAGAGTACTTGGATGAGTCAGCCCTCATCGGGGGGAAACACGAGAGAGAGTGGGTGGACGGCCCGCGAGTGGGTGGACGGCCCGCAAGCCCAGAAAAGAAACGGGCCTTTCAGACCTGTGTCGCTAACTGATCTCGGTCGCGTGGGAGAAGATCACCTGCCATCGCCCGTCCCGTCGCTCGTAGTAGTCCGTATGCCAGTACCGGCTTAGATCGATCTTGCGGCCGGCGACGACGATCTCTAGCTCTGAGTGGTATCGGAGGCAGCCCGCGTCTCCGCAGACACGTACGTCGATCTCGTGCGGTTCCCAAACGCGATAGTCGACAGCTCCCGAGGCGATATCGCCCAGGTACTCATCCTTCGTGTACGCAGCTCCGCTCGGGGTCACGAGCTGGAAGTCGTCGGCATGGAGTTCCTCTGCCGCCGCGACATCCGCGTCGACCAGCGCCTTCAGTCGACGCCGCTCGATGTTCGCGAGTTCCGCTGGCACGTCGCTCACTGCCACGAGCTGGAGATTGTCATGTTTCGACACCGGCCTACCTCACTCCGAGCACCTCGCCGATGCCACGGCGTAGGAACGACTACGTGGCGCGGGCACGAGATCACCGCTAGGAGGAATCGGCACAGCTCGTTCGGCATCTGTCCAGCCCACCAGCGCCACGACTCTCGCGTTACATGGACAACGCACGGATCATCGTCGAAGGGAATGTGCGCGTTACCCGACCCGGCGGCGGGTTCGATGCATATCCAGCGGTCTGGGCGCTGGTGTTCCGCGACGGCCTTCTTTACCGCGGCTGGGCGCTGAGAAGCGTGAATGAAGCGGAACAGCGACTCGCCCAGTACACCGGTACCGGCGTACGGCGAAAGGCTGACGACTAGCCGCAGCACTCCGACCGTCCCCCGTCCGACCGAAGTCGGGGCAATGGCACCCCGAGCCATGCTCGCTGCCCTGGCGACGCTCGCTGCGTAAAACCCAGGTTCTGCGAGGGCGGACTGCAAACCGATTGCAAGCCAACGGTGCGAAACACGACGGACACGCCGAACGCGATTCCGCTCAGCCAAGCCATTCTCGGATAGCGCGGCACGACTCGACCCTCCTGAGAAGCGCTACCTACGCCTTCTCGCAGGCAATCCCGTCGCTCGGACTCGCCGAATAACCGAGCGCGGCTAAGACTGGCGACGTGGACTCACCAGACGTCCGCTATGCACAGAGCGGGGATGCCGCCATCGCCTACTACGTCCTCGGAGAGGGCCCCCGAGATCTCGTCTTCGCGCCGTTCATGATCAGCGCCGTCTTCGCTTGGGAGCTACTACCGGTGTTCCGCGACTTCAGCAGCCGACTGTCGTCCTTCTCGCGACTCATCCTGTTCGACAGGCGGGGCATCGGGGCGTCCGACCGACCACGCACGCGCCCGACGCTCGAGGCGCACATGGAGGACGTTCGAGCGGTGCTCGATGCCGTCGGGTCGGAGCAGGCAGTGCTCTTCGGCTCCGGCCACGGGGGGCAGATGTGTGCGCTCTTCGCGGCGACATATCCAGAGCGCACGGCCGCGCTCGTCTTGTACGCGACCCGCGAGCGTGCCACCGGTACCGAGGATGAGCATCGAGCGGAGATGCGACGGATACGCAGGGTCTTCGGCCTGCAGGAGGAGTTTGAGCGTGAGGACGGGGGCTATCCGTCGTTGGATCACGACGAGGCGTTCCGGCGTGCGATGAGAACCACTGTCCGCGCAAGCACGAGTCCCGGCGGAGCGGTCGATTTCCTCGGGACGTACTTCGAGACGGACATCAGCGACGTCCTTCCACTGCTCCGCGTGCCGACACTCGTGCTGTACCGACCCGAGGCTTCGCCGCGGGAAGGACCTAACAGCGTCCCGATGGGCGAGGCCGATGCCCGCAGACTGGCCGGCGTGATCCCCGATGCCCGCGTCGTGGCGATACCTGGGCCTGACCACTCTCCGTTTGTTGGCGCGGACGTCACGAACGAAGTTGAGCGCTTTCTCGCCACTCCGCACAAAGCTGGGGTGGCAGATCGGGTACTCGCGACGGTGCTCTTCACCGATCTCGTCGCCTCCACCGAGCGCATCGCCTCACTAGGCGACCGGCAGTGGCGTGAGGTGCTGGAGACGCATCAGCGTGCTGTTCGTCGGGAGCTTTCGCTCTACGGGGGAGTCGAGATCGACACGGCGGGCGATGGATTCTTCTGCCGCTTCGACGGTCCGGCCCGCGCGATCGCCTGTGCGCAGCGAGTGGTCGACGGCGCTCGCGAGCTCGAGCTGCAGGTCCGGGCAGGGGTCCATAGCGGTGAGTGCGAGATCGTCGGCGGAAAAGTTGCCGGGATCGCGGTTGCGACTGGGGCGCGGATCTCCGCGCTTGCTAGACCCGGCGAAGTGCTCGTCTCTCGCACTGTACGAGATCTCGTCGCCGGCTCGGGCATCGCGTTCGCAGACCGAGGCGAGCACGCGCTCAAGGGTGTGCCCGGGGTATGGCAGCTGTTTGCGGTCGAAGACCTCGGAGTGAGCTCAAGCCCTGCGCGGAGTTAATTCAGCCAGCCCGCATCAAGCTCGCGCTTCTCGATCCGCAGGGTCGCCGCCATCTCGGGCTCGTCGCCACGCCCTCCTCATTGAACCGCTCGGCCTCCTCGCGGCGGACGAATCCCTCGAGCGAATCGCCGAGCGGGAATTCTGGCGAGACGGCGTCGTCCACGACAGCGATGAAATGATCACCCCCGACACGACCTAGCTGGTGACGCGTGTTCGGAATACCGCTCATGGACGTGGCTATTCGAGAGGCCGAGGCGCTCGAACGGCGGCTACTAGGCGTCGCCGAACTCGACTAGCATCGCGAGCGTGAGGGCCGTCGCCATTGCGACGCTCGTCGGTTTCTTGGCGCTTGCCATGGGTGCTGTCGCGGCGCTGACACCCCAGCAAGTGGGCACAGCGCTAACTGCGGAGAACCCGAATGTGCTCGGGATTGCGTTCAAGCGCGTGAAGATCAAGAACACACGCTGCAAAGAGGTAGGGGCGTCGGGCTTCCGTTGCATCACGAACTACGACACGGAGGGCGTCGGCACCTACGAGGTCTGGCTGTGGGTCAAACCCCGTCGAGCGGGCGGGCTGTGCGTGAGCCCCTCCA
>DASTWH010000149.1:0-2308 GCA_035758735.1 Gaiellaceae bacterium | reverse complement strand
TCCCCGAAGGAGCCGCGGTCGTCGATCCGCTCGTGCAGGCCTACGCCGACGAGCACAACGTCCAGAACCCACCGCTCGAGTAGCGATGCCCAGGTGTTCGGCCGAACGTCGGACGCCGTCTGAGTGACGAGGGGGTTGCGGCGCCGACAGGCGACGCCTTCAGGGATTTGCGCCGGCGAAGGCGGGGATCAAGCCGCAGGATTCCGCGACTGCGGAATCCTGCTGGCGAACTAGGAAATCGGCTCGTTCTGGACGTTGTTCTCGTCCGCGTACTGCTGGACGAGGGGGTCGATCGCGCCGGCGCCCTGCGGGAACGCGTAGTTGATCTTCACGAAGGGCTCCCACTTGTCCGGGAGCGCGTCCTCCGGGAAGATCGCCTCGACCGGGCACTCCGGCTCGCACGCCCCGCAGTCGATGCACTCCTCCGGGTCGATGATCAGCATCCGCTCGAATTCGTGGATGCAGTCGACCGGGCAGACGTCGACGCAGGAGCGATCCTTGATGTCGATGCAGGGCTCGCTGATGATGTACGTCATCGGGGCGAGCCTACCAACGCGCTCAGACCTGCCGCAGCGCTAGGCATCGGCGCCGACGAGCTCGTCGACGACCTGTCTCGCCCGCTCCACGAGCGCGGACTTGACGATCACCTGGTCGAAGCCCGCGGTGTGCGCGCGCTGGAGCCCGATGGTGTCCGTGTGGTTCGTGAAGCCGAGGATCGGCGTCTCCGGCCACGCGTCCGAGACCTCCTCCGCGTCCACCCGCGCGATGTCGCAGATCACGAGGTCGGGCGCGTCTGCGCTGTCGCTCGTGACGAGACGGTGCCCGGCGAGAGGCCCCTCGAGCTTCGAGCGGAACATCAGATCGACCCCGACGAGCAGGATCGTCGCCATGCGCGGGTTCTAGCACAGCGGCACGTCGATGCCACGTGACGCGGCCGTCGCGGGCTCAGAAGAAGGGCTCGAGGCCGACCCACTCGAGGGCCCGGTTCACGTAGATGCGCAGCACGTAGAACTTCCCGAAGAAGAGGAGGAGCCCGAGCGCGACCATCACGACGCCGCCCACGAACTGGATCGCGCGGTAGTGGTCGCGCAGCCACCGGAAGGCGCCCATCATCCGCGTGAACGCGGCGCCGACGAGCACGAAGGGGATCGCGAGCCCGAGCGAGTAGACGGCGAGGAGCGCGGCGCCCTCGAGCGCCGTGTCGGACGAGCCGGCGAGGACGAGGATCGCGGCGAGCACCGGCCCGATGCACGGGGCAGCGCAGATCGCGAACGCGCCGCCGAGCAGCACGCGGGAGCCCCGCGAGCGCGCCCCCTGGACGAGCCCGGCGCCGACGAGCCGCTCGGGCCAGGGCAGCAGGCCCATGAACGCGAGGCCGAAGACGACGAGCACGAAGCCCGAGACCTGCTCGAGGAGGAACTGGTCGCGGAAGAGGCCGTCGCCGAGGAGCGAGGCGCCGACTCCGAGCGCGACGAAGATCGCGGTGAAGCCGAGGACGAACGGGATGCTCGAGACGACGACGCGCCGCGCCATGCCCGGACGTCCGAGCTGGTCGGCCTCGACCGCCGAGACCGCGGACAGGTAGCCGGGGACGAGCGGGAGGACGCACGGGGCGAGGAACGAGAGGAACCCCGCGAGCAGCGCGACGGGGATCTCGCCGGCGCTCACTCGTCGAAGCGCTCGAGCTCGGCGTCGACGCGCCGCGCGAGGGCCGGGTCGAGCTCCTCCTCTGCGGCCGGCTCGGTGTCGCGGCGGCGGCTCCAGCCCCACGCGATCACGCCGACCCCGACCGCGCCCAGGCCGACGAGGCCGAGCGGGACGACCCAGGCGAGGAGGTCGAGACCGGATCTGGGCGGCTCCGCGAGGACGCCGGCCCCGAACTGGTCGACGAGCTCGTCCTTGATCTGCGCCTCCGTCGCGCCGGCGGCGAGCCGTTCGCGGATGATCTGCTTCATCCGCCGGGCGATCGGCGCGTCGGACTGGTCGAGGGTCGTCTTGCAGGTCGGGCAGACGAGCTCGGCCTCGAGGTCGGCGGGGTTCGGAGCCGCGGCCGCGGTCGCCGCCAGCACGAGCGTGGCCGCGACAACGACGAGCGCGTGACGTCTCACTGCTTCGAGCCGAGAGCGAGCGCGACGCCTCGCTCGAAGGCGTCACGGTTCCGCTCGATGTCGACCGCACCCGAGATCCGTTCGCCCACGAGCTTCCCGGAGCGGTCGACGAAGAACGTCTCGGGGAAGCCGCGGACGCCCCACTTCCCGACCGTGGAGCCCTTGCCGTCGTAGACGACCGGATACGTGAGCCCGTACCG
>DASTWH010000096.1:0-4109 GCA_035758735.1 Gaiellaceae bacterium | reverse complement strand
TGGCTCGTCACGAATCTCGCGGGAGCCTCGACCACACTCAAAGCCTAGGTCCATGGCTGCTCCGCGGTCAACGTCGGAGCGACCCGCCCCGCCCGCCCGCACAGAGCGACCGGGAGGGCTGAGCGAGGTCGCTCTCGTCCGTGGCGTTGGTCGCGTACCCGCCAGGGTTCACACGAAGCTCCTGATCGCTTTCGTCGTGACCGCCTTGTTGGTCGTCGTCGTGGGCCTCCTCGGACTCCGCGTCCTCGGTCAGTCCAACGAGCGGGTCGAGCGGCTCGGGAGCCTCCAAGAGCGAGCAACAGCGTTTGGGAAGCTCGAGAGCGAGACGAGGAGTATCCGGCTCCTCCTTTGGGAGAACCCGGGCTCCGAGTTCTTCAAGACCAACCCCAGCATCGTCCCGATCGGTCGCGAGGAGAATGACGTTGCGATCGACCAGGCGGCACTGAACGCGCTCGTGCGCTTCGGCCCCGCGACCGAGGTGGAAAGCCTCGGCTTCGCGCCCACAGGCGCTGAGCGTCGTGTTCTGCAGAACCTGCGCCGGACGACTGCGCAGCTCTCAGCCGTGATGCGGAAAATCATCAACGCCGGGCTCAACCACGCGCCGGACGAGAGGCAGCGCGAACTCCGCAACCGCGCGAACGGGCTGGCCACCGTCCTCTATCAGTCCGCTGGGCAGCTCGCCGGCACGACCAGGGCGACGACCGAGGACGAAGTCGCAGACAACGCCAGCTCGTACGCGAGTCAGCGCAACGTGTTCATCGCCGTCGCGGTGGGGGCGATCGTTCTCGCGCTGCTATTCGGCTTCGTGCTCTCGTGGTCCGTGATCGGGCCGATCCAGCTGATCGACGCCCGCCTGGCCGCTATCGCGTCGGGGGACTTCTCCGGGCATGTCGACGTCGGCAACCGCGACGAGCTCGGCGCGCTCGCCGCGAACGTGAACCGTATGAACGACGAGCTCGACCGCCTGTACAGCGAGCTCGAGACCGCGAGTCGGCACAAGTCCGAGTTCCTGGCGAGCATGTCGCACGAGCTGCGGACGCCGCTGAACGCGATCATCGGCTTCTCGCAGGTCCTGCGCGAGGAGATGTTCGGCGAATTGAACGACAAGCAGGAGGAGTACCTGGACGACATCCTCGCGTCCGCCTACCACCTTCTCTCGCTCATCAACGACGTCCTGGACCTGTCGAAGGTCGAGGCCGGGCAGACCGAGCTCCAGCTCGCGCCCTTCTCACTGCGCGATGCGCTCGAGAGTGGCGTGGTCATGGTGCGCGAGCGTGCGAGCGAGGACGGCGTGCAGGTCGAGCTCTCTGCCGACCCGGACATCGATCCCGTCGAAGGCGACGAACGCCGCGTCCGCCAGGTGGTCTTCAACCTCCTCGCGAACGCCGTGAAGTTCACGCCGGAGGGCGGGTCGATCGGCGTGAGCGCCGCCCGGGTGAACGGCGAGGTTCGCGTGTCGGTCGCGGACACCGGGCCTGGCGTCCCACCGGAGGATCAGGAGCGCATCTTCGAGGAGTTCCAGCAGACAGACGTCGGGGTCGGGGTCGGCGAGGGCACGGGACTCGGGCTCGCCCTCTCCAAGAGGTTCGTCGAGCTCCATGGCGGTCGGATCTGGGTCGAGCGCAACGCTGGCTCCGGAAGCACGTTCGTGTTCACGCTGCCCGCCAGGGCGAAGAGTCGTGGCGGCTGACACGGTCCTCATCGTCGAGGACAACGAGAAGAGCATGAAGCTCTTCAGGGACGTCCTCGAGGTCAGGGGCTACCGCACCCTGGAGGCGACGACCGGTGCGGGAGCAGTCGAGCTTGCGAGACGACACCTCCCGGACGTCGTGCTCATGGACGTCCAGCTGCCGGACGTCGACGGGGTGGAGGCGCTCCGTCGGATTCGCACGGATGCCCGCACCGCGTTCCTGCCCGTCGTCGCGGTCACCGCGCAGGCGATGGACGGCGACCGTGAGCGATTCCTTCGCGCGGGCTTTGACGCGTACCTCTCGAAGCCGGTCGACATCGCGGAGCTTCTCGACGTCGTGAGGACAGCGCGTACCGCGTAGCTCCGCTCGCCCCAGCCTGACTAAGCTTCTCGGCCGGTAATCGACGCCGAGAAGGAGAGCTGCACATGCCCGAGCCCGCAAAGATCCGCAACGTCGCCGTCGTCGGCCACCGCGGGACCGGAAAGACGTCGCTCGTCGAGGCGCTCCTCTTCCAGACCGGCGCGATCAATCGCCTGGGAGCGGTCCAGGCGGGCACGACCATCTCCGACTCGGACGAGGACGAGCACCAGCGGCAGCTGTCGATCTCCATGTCGCTCGAACACACGACGTGGCAGGACCGGAAGGTCAACCTCGTCGACGTGCCGGGCGATCCGAGCTTCCAGGGCGAGTTGCGCTGCGCTGCACGCGTGGTCGAGGGAGCTCTCGTGGCCGTCTCCGCCGTCATGGGCGTCGAGGTGGGGACGGCGCGCGCCTGGCGCCTCGCGGACGAGCTCGGGCTCGCTCGCGTCGTGTTCGTGAACATGCTCGACCGTGAGCGCGCGGACTTCTTCCGGACGCTCGAGGCCCTGCGGACCGGGCTCTCGGCCAAGTGCGTGGCGGTGCACATCCCGATCGGCTCCGAACATGAGCTGACGGGCATCGTCGACGTCCTGCACATGTGCTCGTACGCGAGCCCCGAGGGCGACAAGGAGGGAGAGCCCGGACCGATCCCCGACGAGATGGCCGATCTCGCCGCCGAGTACCGGGAGAAGCTGCTCGACGCGGTCGTCGAGACCGACGAGGCGTTGATGGAGCGCTATCTCGACGGACAGGAGCTCGACGCCCACGAGGTCGCAGCCGCGCTGAAGGCGGCGATGACGAGCGGTGACGTCTTCCCCGTCGCGTGCGGCGTCGCGACGAAGAACCTCGGGACGCATGCGCTTCTCGACCTGCTCGTCGAGGGCGTTCCGTCGCCGGCGAAGAAGGGCTCCCCGATCGACGTCGACGGCGCCTCCGTCGCGGCCTTCGTGTTCAAGACCGTGGCCGACCCGTTCGCCGGCCGGATCAACCTCTTCCGCGTGCTCGAGGGAACCGTGACAGCCGATACGACGCTCGTGAACCTCCGCTCGAAGGGGAAGGAGCGAATGGGCACCCTCCTCGAGGTGCAGGGCAAGGAGCACCACCCTGCGCTCGACTTCGGCGAGGGCGACCTCGGCGCCGTGGCCAAGCTGAAGGAGGCGCAGACCGGCGACCTGCTCGCCGACAAGGAGATTGCGGTCGAGACACCGGAGTTCGGGTTTCCCGAGCCGGTCATGAGCTTCGCGATAACGCCGAAGTCGAAGGGCGACGAGGAGAAGGTCGCCACGGCGATCCGGCGCCTCGCCGAGGAGGACCCGACGCTGCAGCTCCGCCGCGACCAGCAGACGGGCGAGGAGATCCTCTCCGGGATGAGCCAGATGCACGTCGAGGTTGCGCTCGAGCGTGCGAAGCGCCGCTTCGGGGTCGACATCGAGCTGCATCCGCCGCGCGTCCCGTACCGCGAGACCATTCGCAGGGAGGCACGGGCGCACGGCCGCTACAAGAAGCAGACGGGGGGCCGCGGCCAGTTCGGCGACGCGCACATCGTCGTCTCGCCGCTCGCCGAGGGCGACTACGAGTTCGTCGACAAGATCGTCGGCGGCGTGATCCCGCAGAGCTTCCGTCCCGCGGTCAACAAGGGCATCCAGGAGGCCATGGCGCACGGCGAGCTCGCCGGCGCGCCGGTGCAGGGCGTGAGGGTCGAGCTCGTGGACGGGTCGTACCACACGGTCGACTCGTCGGAGATGGCGTTCAAGGTCGCCGGCTCGATGGCCTTCAAGATCGCCGGGTCGATGGCGTTCAAGGACGCCTACTCGAACGCGCAGCCGGTGCTGCTCGAGCCGATCATGGAGCTCGAGGTCACCGTTCCCGACGACACCGTCGGGGCGGTCAACGGCGACCTGAACTCACGGCGCGGCCGGCTGCAGGGGATGGAGCCCACCGGCGGGATGACCTCGATCAAGGCCGAGGTGCCGATGGCGGAGGTGCTGACGTACTCGCAGTCGCTGACGTCGCTCACGGGCGGCCGCGGCGACTACCACATGCACTTCCTCCGCTACG
>DASTWH010000090.1:0-3644 GCA_035758735.1 Gaiellaceae bacterium | reverse complement strand
GAAGGTCGACCGCTCGGCCGCGTACGCGGCGCGCTACGTCGCGAAGAACCTCGTCGCGGCCGGCGTCGCCGACCGCTGCCAGATCCAGGTCGCGTACGCCATCGGCGTCGCGCGCCCGATGAGTGTCAACGTCGAGTGCTTCGGGACCGAGACCGTCCCGCTCTCACGGATCGAGGAGCTCATCGACGAGCACTTCGACCTTCGCCCGGGCGCCATCATCCGGGACCTCGACCTCACGCGCCCCATCTACGCGAAGACGGCCGCATACGGCCACTTCGGTCGCGACGATCGCGACTTCACGTGGGAGCGGACGGACAAGGCCGACGTGTTGCGCTCGGCGGCGGGCGTCCTCGCCGAAGCACCCGTCTCTTAGGCAACTCTTAGAGAACTCACAGGGCGTTCTCACGCCCGTGCGATTCGATCGAGGGTGCAGTAACTCCCTCCGATCGACTGCCCTCCAGACGAGAGGCCCGCCACGCCAGCGGGCCTCTCGTCACGAATGCCCGCCTACCTCTTCGGGAAGACGTGCGCCGCGAGCCGCCCGGCGGCCTGCTCGATGCGAGCAAGCGCCGCGTCTGCCCGTGCTTGCGTGACCCTCCCGTTCGCGACCGCCCTTGCGAGACGCGCCTTCGCCGGCGCGACCATCGCCGCCTCGAGCGCGGAGACGCTCTTTCCCTGCTTCTCGGCGAGCGCGGCGAGGGACGTCCCCGGAAGCTGCGACCGGAGCTCCTGGCGATCGAGGGCGAGGAAGGCTGCCGCCGCACGGAGCATGCCCCGCGCGGCGATCCGTGCCACCGCGTGGTGGCGTGCGCCGCAGATGCTCGCCGCGGCGACGCGCTCGCGCAGCTTCGCCGCCCGCTCCGACGAGATCCTGCCCGCATTCTCGGCGGCGTCGATGCGACCGAGGAGGCGTGCCTTGACCTCGGCCGTGAGTTGCTCGACCGAGATCCCGCGCTGCTCGGCGATCCGTGCGAGTCGCGCCTCGCAGCGTGCGCCCCGTTCGTCCTTACTACCCGCCGAGGCGAGCGCCGCACCGCCGCCCACGAGCAACGTCGCTGTCGCCGCGAATGCGCCGACCGTGTATCGGTTGAGTCTCATCTCTGCCCGGTCTCCTTTCCCCACTCCCCGATACCGGCGGATGCTGGCACCGGGCTGTGATGAGACCGTGAGCGATTCGTAAGGCCGCTAGGCCGCGCGGACGTAGATGCCGTCCGCGGCGCGCTCGCTGATCGCGCGCTCGGAGCCTTCGATCGCGATCGTGAGCTGTCCGGCGGCGGGCTGTGCGGAGACAACCGCGACCTGCGAGCCCGGGACCAGGCCCTCGTCGTAGAACCAGTGGAGGAGGTCGCCGTCGTGCTCGGCGAGACGCACGATCTTCCCGTCGCGGCCCACTCCGAGCTCGGCGAGCGCGACGAGCTCGGCGTTCTCGGCCTGCTCGAACTCGGTGTCGACCGGCCAGCCGTGCGGGCACCGGTCGGGACCGCCCAGGCGCTCGTTGATCCGCTCGATCATCTCGTCGGAGAACGTGTCGCCAAGCTCGTCCGCATGCACGTGCGACTCGGCCGCGGTGTAGCCCATGAAGTCGGTGAGGAAGCGCTCGATGATGCGGTGCTTGCGGACGACGCGGCGGGCGCGCTCGGCGCCCTCCGTGGTGAGGATCGCCTCCTTCTGCTCACCTCGCTCGACGAGTCCCTCCGCCTCGAGCCGCTTCAGCATCTCACCGGCCGACGCGCGCGAGACGCCGAGCATCTCAGCGACGCGCGATGCAATCGCCGTCGACCCCGTGGCGGGCCGGTACTCGCCGATGGGGAAGGCGAGGAAGTAGATGGTCTCCAGGTACTCGTCGACAGAGTGGCCGTGCGGCTGGGCCATGTCGCCTCCTTGTTGACGGCTCGAGCCGCCGCCCACTATAGTCCTGCCCGGTCGATGTAAGGTGACCCTTACATCGAGTGTCGAAGGACCTGCGAGACGAGAGGGAGCGATGGGAGCAGGGGTCGTCGTACTGCGTGAGGGATTCGAGGCGTCGCTCGTCGTCGGCATCGTTCTCGCGTTCCTCGACCGCACCGGCCGACGCGACGGCTTCGCGGCGGTCTGGGCCGGCGTCGCGGCCGCCCTCGCGTTGAGCCTCGTCGTCGGCGTCGCGCTCTTCGCCGCGGGGGCAGAGCTCGAAGGTCGTTCCGAGGCCATCTTCGAGGGTGTCGTCATGCTCGCCGCCGCCGGGCTCCTCACCTGGATGATCTTCTGGATGCGCGGTCGGGCGCGAACGCTGCGCGGCGAGATCGAGGGGCGTACGCAGGCTGCGTTGGACGCGGGCTCGACTCTCGGGCTCGCGCTCGTGGTCTTCCTTGGCGTCGCGCGCGAGGGCGTGGAGACCGCGCTCTTCTTGTTCAGCACCGTCGAGGGGACGAACGGCGTCGTGTCGCTGATCGGCGCCATCGTCGGCGGAGTTGCCGCCGTGGGCCTCGGGTATCTGTTCTACCGCGGCTCGCACCGGCTCAACCTCCGCACGTTCTTCACCGTTACGAGCGCGCTTCTGCTCGTCTTCGCGGCGTACCTGCTCGCGATGGGCCTGCACGAGCTCTCCGAGGCGGGCGTCATCCCCGAGAGCGAGGTGCTTCTGCTGGTCGCGTTCGCCGCGCTCGCAGGCCCGACGCTGTACTTCTTCTTTCGCAAGCCCAGGGCGCCCGTCACGGCGTAGGGCGTAGTCACGCAGGGCGGCTACGCTCGCCAGCCGTGACTCTCGCGTCCGTCTATCCGCTCGTGACTGCCCGTGCGCTCGCCCGGGCTTTCACGTACGCGGTGCCCGACGAGGTTGGACAGGGCGACGTCGTCTCGATCACGCTCGGCGCGCGAACAGTCCGAGGCGTCGTCGTCGAGATCGGAGTGCCGGCGCCAGCGGGCGTCGACGTCGCAGACGCAGGCGCCGTCGTCGACCGTGTCTCCCCGGCGCTCGTCGAGCTCGCGCTCTGGCTCGCCGACTACTACGGCTCGACCCCCGCGCGGGCTCTGGCGCTGGTCGCGCCGCACGAGCGCGCGCGCCGCGGGCCGATGCGTACGCCGTCCGCGCGCGACGCGCTCGGCGGCGAGCTCGAGCCGGAAACGCTGACGCAGGCGCAGCGCGATGCCGTGGAGCGCATCGTCGCCGCGCTCGACGGGCCGGGCGGCCACGTGCTCCTCCAGGGACCGACCGGGAGCGGCAAGACCGAGGTCTACCTCCAGGCCGCCGCAGCTGCGCTGGAACGCGGCCGCGGTGTCATCGTGCTCGTCCCCGAGATCGCGCTCACGCCCCAGACCGTCGGCCGCTTCCGCGCGCGTTTCGGCGACGGAGTCGCCGTCCTGCACTCCGCGCTCACGGATGCCGAACGACGCGACGAGCGGTCGCGCATCGCGAGCGGCGAGGCGCGCGTCGTCGTGGGCGCTCGTTCCGCGGTGTTCGCCCCGGTCGAAGGGCTCGGGCTCCTCGTGGTCGACGAGGAGCACGACGCGTCCTTCAAGCAGGAGTCGGATCCGCGCTACGACGCGCGAACGGTGGCAGCGAAGCGCGCCGCCGTCGAGGGCGCGGTCGCCGTCTACGGCAGCGCGACGCCGCGAGCCGAGAGCTGGGCGCGTCTCGAGCGGCTCGCGCTTCCTGCCCGAATCGGGGC
>DASTWH010000227.1:0-4146 GCA_035758735.1 Gaiellaceae bacterium | reverse complement strand
CGGCGAGGAACGCGTACTCGTGTCCCTTCGTGTCGAGCGTTCCCACCAGGACGACGGTCGGCACAGGCACCTCCCCGGGTCAGGACGCGAGCGGCTCGACGCCGAGGTACCGGCGCTGCGCGTCGGCGTCGGCGACGAGGGCGGTCGCGGTCGTCTCGGCCGCGATCCGGCCCGAGACCATGACGAGCTGGCGCTCGGCGATCGACGTCGCGACGCCGAGGTTCTGCTCCACGATCAGGATCGCCATGCCCTCCTCGACCAAGGTCTTGCAGGTCGAGATCATGCCCTCGACGATCGCGGGCGCGAGCCCCTCGGACGGCTCGTCCATGATCAGGAGCGCGGGGTTGCCGAGCAGCGCGCGGCCGATCGCGAGCATCTGCTGCTCGCCGCCCGAGAGCTGGGTGCCCCCGTTGCGCTTGCGCTCGGCGAGGCGCGGGAAGAGCTCGTAGACGGCGTTCGGCGTCCAGCGCTTGCCCCGCGTGCCGCGCGCGAGCATCTGGAGGTGCTCGTCGACCGAGAGCGACGGGAAGAGCCGCCGGCCCTGCGGGACGTAGCCGATCCCGAGACCGGCGATCTTGTAGGAGGCGCGGCCGAGGAGCTCCTTGCCCCTGAACCGGATCGAGCCCGTCGCGCGGGGCATCATCCCCATGATCGAGGCGCAGAGCGTCGTCTTCCCCATGCCGTTCCGGCCGATCACGGCGACG
This sequence comes from Gaiellaceae bacterium, assembly GCA_035758735.1. Classification (GTDB taxonomy): domain Bacteria; phylum Actinomycetota; class Thermoleophilia; order Gaiellales; family Gaiellaceae; genus GMQP-bins7. The sequence goes on along the minus strand of DASTWH010000227.1, from coordinate 3,442 downwards.
CCCTCGGTACCCATCTGCAGCGTGACGCCCTCCAGGACCTGCGCCGCGCCGTAGTAGGCGCTCAGGTCCTCGATCTCGAAGAGCGCGTCGCTCATTCGTAGTGCTTCGAGCCGAGGTAGAGGTCGTGGACGGTCTCGTTCGCGCGGATCTCCGCCGGGGTGCCCTCGACGATCTTGTGGCCGTCGTGCATCATCGTCACGTACTCCGCGACGTGGAGCGCGACGTCCATGTCGTGCTCGATCAGGACGAGCGTCACGTCGCGCGGGATCGCGAGGAGGAGCTCGGTGAGCCGCTCGCGCTCGCCCCGCGAGAGGCCGGACGCGGGCTCGTCGAGCATGATGACCTCGGGGTCGGTGACCTGCGCCATCGCCACCTCGAGCTGGCGCTGCTCGCCGTGCGAGAGCGAGCCGACCGGCGTGTCCAGCACGTCGGCGAGCGCGACCTGGTCGGCTGCGTGCCGCGCGCGCTCGAGCAGCTCGGCGTCGCCCGGGCCGCGGAACCACCGGAGGCGCCCGCCGCGCTTGCCGCGCAAGGCGAGGTAGAGGTTGTCGAGCACCGTGAGCCCGCCGAAGAGGCGTGACTTCTGGTAGCTGCGGGAGAGCCCGAGGGCGGGGCGCGAGCGCGGAGGCAGCGCCGTGACGTCCGTGCCGAGCACCTCGATCGTGCCCGTGCTCGGCGGGAAGTCGCCCGCGATGAGGTTGAAGAGCGTGGTCTTCCCGGCCCCGTTGGGGCCGAGGATCGCGCGGCGCTCGCCCGGGCGGACGTCGAGGTCGACGTCCGCCACGGCCTGCACGCCGCCGAAGCGCCGGCCGACCCCCCGCAAGCGGAGGGCCGGCACGGCGTCCTGCGTTGGTGCTTCGGCGGTCACCGACCTACTTCAGGGTCTGGTTGGTGATGACGCCGTTCTTGACGACCTTGATCTTCCCCTGCCACGGGGTCTTCTTCTTCACGCACGGCGGCTGCGTGCGCCCAGGCGGCGGGCTCGTCTTCTTGAAGAGACCGCCGAAGGACTGGTCGACGTTCGGCACGTAGCCGACGACGGCCGTCCCGATCGTGTTCCCGTTCTTCACGACCTGCAACGGGTACTGATCCTGGATGGCCTGCCGGTTGCGATCGAGCCGGAGGACACCGTTGTTGGTGACCTGGTAGCCGGGCTTGAGCGTGCGCGGCAGCGCGTTGTTGAGCGCCGGCCCGAGCCGACCGCCGGACTTGGTCAGGCCCTGGACGAGCGCCCACGCCGCGTTGTAGTAGTTGTAGACGAACCCGTCGGCGTAGTTCCCGCCGTTCAGGCCCGGGTAGTGCTTCGCGACGACGGCCTCGTAGGCCTTCGCCTGCCGGGTCTTGAGGCCGGGGCCCGTGCCGAAGCCGCCGACGTACGAGCCGACGACCTTCGGAGCGACGACCTTGTCAGCACCGAGGAACGCGAAGAACAGGTTCCCGATGTGCTGGCTCGGCTTGAGTGCCCCGTAGGACTGCTCGAACGCCTTCAGGCTCGCCGCGGTGCCGGTCCCGCCGACGACCCAGAAGTAGCCGTCCACCGAGTCGGGGGAAGGCAGCTGCTGGACGTACGACGAGTAGTCCGTCGTGTTGAGCGGCGGGTAGACCCGCTTCGTGATCTTGCCGCCGATCGCGCAGAAGTCGGCGATGAGGCCGGCGGCCGACGTCCAGCCGAAGCTGTAGTCGTCCATGATGATCGCGGCGTTGCGCCAGCCGAGGCGCTTGTACGCGATCTCACCGGTTCCCGCGTTCCACTGCGCACCGTCGCCGTGGTACCGGAAGACGTTCGGCTGGGCGAGCTGCAGGGTCGGATCCTGCGAGCCGGCCGTGCCGATGATGAACGTCTTCGTCGGATGCGACTTCGCGTACCGGGCGACGTAGACAGCCTCGTCACCCGACAGCGGGCCGATCATGACGTCGGCGCGGAGCTGCTCCATCAGGCGCCGCGTCTCCTTGACCGCGGTCGGGACCGTGTCGTCGCCGCAGCCGTAGCCGACGATCCGCACGTCCTTGCCTCCGGCCTTGATCCCGGTCATCCCGGCAGACGGCTTCTTCGGGTTCTTCACCTTGCCGCCCGCGTACTGCGCGAGAGCGGCCTGGGCCCCTCCGATGTCGATCTCGTAGCCGAAGCCGAACGCCCCCTTGCAGTCGGTCATGATCGCGACCCTGATCTCCCCGGCGCTCGCACCCGACGCCGCAAGCGACGTCGAGACGGCCACCGAGGCAGCGATCACGAGCACCCCGAGGGGGAGGATGAGCTTCCATCTCCTCGAGAGACGGCTCATACGCCTTTCTCCTCCTTGGTTGTGTGTCGAACAGCCTTCGTGCACTTGCCGGACACCTTTGACCGATCCCTCCTTTGGTCAGCCTTGCTGGACGGATCCCGCCACGTGGACCCCCGAGCCGCCTCGAGGCCTGCGCACGGTGCTCCACGCGCGGTCCCAGAGGCCCATCAGCCCGTCGGGCGAGAGGACGACGATGAGTAGGAAGACGACCCCGATGATGGTGTTGAAGCTGCCGCCGATCTTGACGGTGTCGAGCAGGTCGGTCAGCCAGCTGTCGCGGATGTAGTTGTTGATCACGACGAATGCGAGCGCCCCGACCCACGCGCCCTCGACCCGTCCGAGCCCGCCGATCACGGCGACGATCAGGAGGTCGATGGTCGCGCCGAGGCCGACGTCGCCCGGCGCGATCTGGCCCTGCCACCAGACGAGCAGGACGCCCGCCAGGGCCGCGAGGAACGCGGCGAACCCGAACGCGAGCGTGCGGTGCAGCGGGACGATGTAGCCGAGCGACGTCATGCGCACGTGCTCGTCCCGGATCCCCTGGAGCGAGACCCCGAACGGCGTCCGCACGACGTAGCGGATCAGGCCGTAGACGACGAGGGCGACGCCGAGCGCGATGTAGTAGAGGCGGTTGCGGTCGGTGACGATGTCGCCGACGAAGCCGGGGGTATAGCGGTCGATGCCGCCGATCCCCGAGAACCCGGAGACGACGGTCACCTGGCCGACGAAGTAGAACGTGATCACCGAGAACGTCAGCGTGATCATCAGGAAGTAGATCCCGAAGCTGCGGGCGGCGACCGCGCCGAAGATCATCCCGAGCAGCGTCGTCCCCAGAAGCGCGAGGACGAGCGAGAGCGTCGGGTCCCAGCCGAGCGTCAGGCCCTTGGACTCCCCGCCGCCCCCGCCGACCGTGACCATGTTCCCGATCATGAAGCCGGCCGAGCCCATGAGCGCGGTCTGCGCGAGCGAGATCATCCCGCCGTACGCGGCGAGGAAGATGAGGCTGGCGGCGGCGATCCCGACGATGAAGACCTGCGTCAGGATCGCGTCGACCCAGTAGTCGTTGAAGATCAGCGGGCCGAGCGCGACGACGACCAGCGCGCCGACCGCGATCACCCGCTCGGTCGTCTGCTTCGCGTCGAGCGTCATGCCTCTCTCCC
>DASTWH010000020.1:0-2358 GCA_035758735.1 Gaiellaceae bacterium | reverse complement strand
CGGCCGTCGTCGGCGCGCATTCCGGTGCCGGTGCCGCTCTGCACCTGCCCGAACGCGCCGAAGAGGACGTTCGCGACCGAGCGGTTCATCGCCTTCGCCATCAGCAGCGTGAGCAGGGTGCCGGAGGCGCCGACGAGCATCCCGGCGACGATGAGGACGGTCGAGTCGAGCACGAAGCCGGTCGCCGACGCCGCCAGCCCTGTGAAGGCGTTCAGCAGCGAGATGACGACGGGCATGTCCGCTCCGCCGATCGGCAGCACGAACATGACACCGAAGACGAGCGCCAGGACGATGAGCGCGACGATCGACCACTCGCCCTCGACCCCAGCCACGATCGCGACGCCGAGCGCTGCCGCGCCGCCGAGCACCAGCACGTTGACGATGTTCTGCCCCGGGAACACGATCGGTCGGCCGCTGACGAGCTCCTGCAGCTTCGCGAACGCGACGAGCGACCCCGAGAAAGAGATCGACCCGATGAGCGCGGACAGCGCGATCGAGAGTGCCTCGTCCCAGACGAGGATCCCGCCGAGCTCGTGGAACTCCGCGAGCGCGATCAACGCCGCCGCCCCGCCGCCGACCCCGTTGAACAGGGCCACCATCTGCGGCATCGCGGTCATCTTCACCTTGCGCGCGCCGAAGAACCCGACGACGCTGCCGATCGACGCCGCGATGACGATCAGGACCCAGTTCGAGATGCCCTCGACGAGTAGCGTCGTCCCGATGGCGACGAGCATCCCCACGCCGCCGAGCCAGTTCCCGCGCCGGGCATGCTTCGGGGAGGACAGGAAGCGCAGCGCGAGGACGAAGCAGACGATCGAGACGAGGTAGAGAAGGCCGAGGACGTCCGGATCGGAGATCACGTGTCGTCTTTCTTCGGCTCCGGCCGCCGCTTGAACATCTCGAGCATGCGGTCGGTGACGAACCAGCCGCCCACGACGTTCGCGGTCGCGAGCACCATCGCGACGAAGCCCACAGCCTTCGTGAACGTGTCGTCCGCGAAGCCGAGGACGAGGATCGCGCCGACGATCACGATGCCGTGGATGAAGTTCGTCCCCGACATGAGCGGCGTGTGGAGCATCGTCGGCACCTTCGAGACGACCTCGAACCCGAGGAACGCCGCGAGCACGAGGATCGTCAGCTCGATGACGAAGGTGAGGTTGCCGGTCACGCCGCCTCCTCCGAGCGCGTGACGCACGCCCCACTCGTGATCTCGTCGTCCCAGTCGAGCACGAGCTCGCCCTCGGGAGCCAGGTGCACGAGCAGCGCCTGGACGTTGCGCGAGTAGAGCTGGCTCGCGTGGTACGCCATCGTGGAGGGGAGGTTGCGTGTGCCGATGACGGTCACGCCGGCGCGCTCGACGACCTCGCCCGGCACCGTCACCTCGCAGTTGCCGCCGGTCTCCGCTGCGAGGTCGACGATCACGGAACCCGGCCGCATGCCCTCGACCGCGCTCGCGGGAATGAGCTTCGGCGCCGGGCGCCCCGGAACCGCTGCGGTCGTGATGACGACGTCGAAGTCGGGGATCCGCTCCTCGAGAGCAGCCTGCTGCTGCGCCTGCTGGTCGGGGGTGAGCTCGGTCGCGTAGCCACCTGCCGTCTCCTCCGTTCGGACGCCGAGATCGAGAAACGTCGCGCCGAGGCTCTGGACCTGCTCGGCGACGGCGGGCCGCACGTCGAATGCCGAGACGACGGCGCCGAGACGACGGGCGGTCGCGATCGCCTGCAGGCCGGCCACGCCCGCGCCGATGACGAGCGCTCGGACGGGCGCGATCGTTCCCGCGGCAGTCATGAGCATGGGGAACAAGCGCGGCACGCGGTCGGCGGCCAGCAGGACCGCCTTGTATCCGGAGACCGTCGCCTGCGAGGAGAGCGCATCCATCGACTGCGCACGCGTGATGCGCGGGATCGACTCCATCGCGAACCCGACGACACCGTGGTCGCGCAGGCGGGCGATCCCGTCCGCGTCCGTCAACGGCTCGAGGAAGCCGACGACGACGGTCCCCTGCGCGAGCATCGAGACGAGCTCGGCCGACGGGGATGCCACGCAGACGACGGCCTGCGCATCCTGCGTCAGCGCCGCCGTGTCGACGAGCTCCGCGCCGGCAGACACGTACTCGTCGTCGTGGAACCCCGCAGCCTCACCTGCGCCGCGCTCGACGCGGAGCTCGAAGCCCGCGCCGCGGAGCTTCGAGACGGACTCGGGAACGAGCGCCACGCGGCGCTCGTCCGCAGCCGACTCCCTCGGGACCGCGACACGCATGCGGTGCCGAACTCTACGGAGCGGGGGTGGTGGTCCGCGTGCGAACCGTCACAACGAGGCCCACACGTCGATCTTCGTCCGCGTACGGCGGATGACCTC
>DASTWH010000009.1:0-8276 GCA_035758735.1 Gaiellaceae bacterium | reverse complement strand
GGGAGTGTATCCGCTTTCCGGTCGATTCCCAATCGTGTGCTCGCGCCGATCAGGAGCTTCTCGGATAAACAGACGTAATGACAGAAATAAGGGAATGCGGTACCATGGCGCCCATGCGCGACGGCGCCTCATTCGACGTGCTCGTGGTCGGCAGCGGCGCTTCGGGCCTCGCTGCAGCCGTCTCGGCCGGGCGCTCCGGCGCCCGGGTCGGCCTTGCGACCAAGACGACCCTGCAAGCCTGCAACTCGGCGAAGGCGCAGGGCGGGATTCAGGCCGCCTTCGGCGAGGACGACTCGCCGGAGATCCACGCCGAGGACGTCATGCGCTCGTCGCACGACACCGCGAACCCGAAGCTCGTCGAGGTTCTGACGAGCGAGGCGCCGTCAGCGATCCACTGGCTCGAGGAGCTCGGCGTCGAGTTCACGAGGTCGAACGGCGGCTACCGACTCGCCCGCTGCGGAGGCGCGACGCGGCACCGGCTGCTGCAGGTCGGCGACCGCACCGGCCACGCGATCACGAAGTCGCTGCGCGACGCGTACGAGTCCGGCGATGGTGCCGAGCTGCCGCATCACGCGCTGCGCGCGATCGCCCCCGGTGAGAGCGGCTGGGTCGCCTCGTTCGAGACGAAGGAAGGGCCGGCCGACGTCGGAGCCGCCAGCGTCGTCCTCGCCGCCGGCGGGCGCTGCTTCGCAGAGGCCGAGGTGCGCCGAGAGCTCTCCACGAACCACCCGAACGCGACGGGTGAGGTCACGCACATCGCCGTCGACGCGGGCGCCGAGTCGCGCGACCTCGATGCGCTGCAGTACCACCCGAACGGCGGCGCATGGCCCTCGACGATGCAGGGCTACTCCATCCCGGAGACCACACGCGCCTACGGCGCGGTGCTGCTGAACGCCGAAGGCGAGGAGTTCACGGACTCGCTCGGTCCCCGCGACGCGGTGTCACAGGCGATCTTCGACGAGGTCGAGGCAGGTCGGGGTGTGCTGACCGAGGACGGTCGCCCGGCCGTCTGGCTCGATACGACGCGCATCGAGCCGGAAGACGCCGAGATCTCACTTCCCTACATGCTCCGCCGCTACCGCGGCGCGGGAATCGACCCGTTGTCGGAGCGGATCTACACGTACCCCGTCCTCCACTACCAGAACGGTGGGCTCGTGATCGATGAGCATGCGGAGACGACACTCGACGGCGTCTTCGCCTGCGGTGAGATCGCGGGCGGCACCCACGGAAGGAACCGCATGATGGGCAACTCGCTGCTCGAGTGTGTGGTGTTCGGACGGCGTGCCGGCAAGGCGGCCGCGGAGAGAGCGCGCTCATGAGCGACGCACCTCCGCAGCTCGATCCGGCGAAGGTCCAGGCCTTCGACGCCAACGCGCACGGCGACCTCGACGTCGTCCGCTCACTGCTCGAAGGGGAGCCGGCGCTCGTCAACGCCGCGTGGGACTGGGGCGGCGGCGACTGGGAGACCGGCCTCGGGGCAGCGGCGCACATGGGGCGCCGCCAGATCGCGCTCTACCTGCTCGAGCACGGAGCTCGTCTCGACCTGTTCGCGGCGGCGATGCTCGGCTACTTCGACATCGTCACAGCGATCCTCTCGGACTTCCCGGAGATGCGAGACGCGCTCGGCCCGCACGGGATCCCGCTCGTCGAGCACGCCCGCGTGGGCGGTGCGGACGCCCGCGCGGTGCTCGAGCTCCTCGAGGCGACGGAGGTGTCCGGATGACGATCGTCACGACGGATCTCGATGCAGCGGTCGCGGACGCCGCTGCGCACCTGTACGTCTGGGCGCTGAAGGACATCCCGCAGGATCTCCGCGACGCATTGAGTGACGCCGCCGGCCGTGAGACGTCGGTCACCGGCCAGCGCGTGCTCCAGACGATCCTCAAGAACGTGACGGTCGCCGAGGACGAGAAGAACCTCGTCTGCCAGGACACCGGGATCGCGGTCTACTACTGCAAGGTCGGCGAGCACTTCCCGCTGCACCCTGCCCGCATCTACAGCGCACTCAAGGAAGGGACGGAGCGCGCGACGGTCGAGCATCCGCTGCGCTCGAACACCGTGCACACGCTCACGCGCGAGAACACGGGACCGAACGTCGGCTACCGGGTGCCGATCGTGCATTGGGACTTCGTGCCCGACTGGGACGGGCTCGACGTGAAGTGCGTCCCGAAGGGCTCGGGCTCCGAGAACATGAGCTTCCTCAAGATGTGCGTGCCCGCCGACGGGGTGAAAGGCATCAAGAAATTCGTGCTCGAGTCGATCGTCGGCGCCGGCGGGAAGCCGTGCCCGCCGGGGATCGTGGGAGTCGGGATCGGCGGTTCGGCCGACTACGCGATGCACCTCGCCAAGGAGGCGATCGCGCGGCCCGTGGGCACCCGCAACTCGGACCCCCTCGTCGCGACGCTCGAGGACGAGCTCAAGGATCTCCTGAACGAGACCGGCGTCGGGCCGATGGGGCTCGGCGGCGACGTGACGGTGCTCTCGGTCCACGTCGAGCACGCCGACACCCACATGACGCTCAACCCCGTCGCCGTGAACTACCAGTGCTGGGCGGCGCGTCGCGCGTCCGCGCACGTCGCGGCCGACGGCTCCGTCACCTTCGAGAGGGACGTCTGATGGCCACGCACGAGGTCACGTTCCCCGTCACCGACCCGGCCGAGATCCTGAAGCTCCGCGCCGGCGACGAGGTGATCGTCCAGGGCCACATCATCGGGATCCGCGATCGCACGCAGATCCGGATCTTCGACCAGGGCATCGAGCCGCCGATGGACCTCGCCGGCGCGTTCCTCCTGCATACCGCGCCGAACGTCCGCAAGGTCGGGCCCGGGCAGTACGAGAAGCTCTGCATCGGGACGACGACGAGCGCGCGGATGGTGCGCTTCACCGAGGGCCTCGGCTCGCAGTACGGCGTCCGGGCGATCTGCGGGAAGGGCGGCTTCCCGGACGAGGCGATCGAGCCGATGCAGCGCCTCGGGATGGTCTACTTCGCGATCGTCGGCGGCGCGGCCGCGCTCGAGACGACGCAGATCGAGGAGATCGAGGAGGTCGCCTGGGAGGAGCTGATGCCCGAGTGCCTCTGGAAGTTCCGCGTCAAGGACTTCGGTCCGCTCACGGTCGGAATCGACGCCCAGGGCAACTCGCTCTACCGCGAGGTGCAGGACCGGGCCAAGGAGAAGCTGGAGGAGATCTATGCACGACTCTGACGGTCAACACACGTTCCTCGACGTCCCGACCCGTGAGGGCAAGCCGCGCGACCGCGGGCTGACCCACGTCATGGACAAGGGCCTGAACCTCCGCGAGATCGAAGGGCTCTTCGACACCGCCGGCGAGTACGTCGACATCGTCAAGCTCGGCTGGGGCACGAGCTACGTCACGAACAACCTCGAGAAGAAGATCGCGCTCTACCGCTCGTTCGGCACGCCGGTCGTGTGCGGCGGGACGCTCTTCGAGGCCGTGTACGGACAGTCGAAGATGGACGAGTTCAAGCGCTGGCTCGAGCACTTCCGCTTTTCGCACGTCGAGATCTCGGACGGCACGCTCGAGATCCCACGTGACGAGAAGCTCGAGCTGATCGCCGACTTCGCACGCGACTTCGTCGTCCTCTCCGAGGTCGGCTCGAAGGACTCCGAGGTGAACATCGCGCCCTACCTGTGGGTGCAGTGGATCAAGGAGGAGCTCGACGCCGGCTCGTGGAAGGTCATCGCCGAGGGGCGTGAGGGCGGCACCGCCGGCATCTACCGGCCGACGGGCGAGCTGCGCACGGGCCTCGTCGATGAGATCGAGCACTCGATCTCGTTCCACGATCTCATCTGGGAGGCGCCGACGAAGGCGTCACAGGCGTGGTTCGTGCGCCACTTCGGGCCGGAGGTCAATCTCGGGAACATCCCGCCGGAGGAGGTCATCGCCCTCGAGACGCTCCGTCTCGGGCTGCGCGCGGACACACTGAAGGAGGTCCTGCTTGGCGATACAAGCGCCGAGCCCGCCGCTGCTCCCTGATCTCGACTTCGAGGCCATGACGGCCGAGGAGCTGATCGCGTGGAGCCACCAGTTCTTCTGGCCGCGCGTTTGCCTGACCTGCTCGTGGCAGAAGCAGTCGTCCGTGCTCGTGCACATGGTCGCCGAGCTCGGTCTGCGCATGGACACGGTCGAGCTCGACACGCATCTCTTCTTCCGCGAGTCCTACGACACGCGGGACGCGCTGGTCGAGAAGTACCAGCTGAAGCTGATCCAGCCCTCGATCCCGACGATCGCCGAGCAGCATCGCGCCGAGGGGGCGAACCTCTGGGAGCGCGACCCCGACCGCTGCTGCCACATCCGCAAGGTGGAGCCGCTCGTGAACGCGCTCCAGCCGTACGACGCCTGGATCTCCGGCATCCGTCGCGACCAGTCGCCGAGCCGCGCCGACACGCCGAAGATCGAGTGGTCGGAGCGATACCAGGTCTTCAAGATCCACCCGCTCGCCGACTGGGACGAGAAGCGGGTGTGGGCCTACATCAACGTCAACGAGATACCCTCCAACCCGCTGCACGACGCGGGGTACCGCTCGATCGGGTGCATTCCGTGCACCCGCCCGACGAGCCCCGATGAGGAGGAGCGCGCCGGTCGCTGGGCCGGCTCCGACAAGCTCGAGTGCGGCATCCACGAGACCACGCAACTGGAAAGGACGGCATGAGTCAGCACATCTACGCGCACGAGCACCCCGAGTCGGAGACCGATCGCGGTGGTGGCTTCACGCTCTGGTTCACGGGGCTCTCCGGCTCCGGTAAGACGACCATCGCTCATCACGTCGGTCCGGAGATGGATCGCCGGGGTCTCGTCGTGGAGTACCTCGACGGCGACACGGTTCGCACGCACCTGTCGAAGGGGCTCGGCTTCTCGAAGGAGGACCGAGACGCGCACGTCGAGCGGCTCGGATGGGTCGCGTCGCGCATCACCCGTCACGGCGGCGCCGTCATCGTGGCGGCGATCTCGCCGTACGAGCAGGCCCGGGCAAACGCTCGCGCCCTGGTCGAGGAGCACGGTCCCTTCGTCGAGATCCACGTCACGACGTCGCTCGAGGAGTGCGCCCGCCGCGACGTCAACGGCCTCTACGCAAAGGCCTTCGCGGGCGAGATCAAAGGCTTCACTGGGGTAGACGATCCGTACGAGTCGCCACCCAACCCGGAGATCGTCGTCGACACCGAAGGCCTCAGCCCCGAGGAGTCGGCCGCGTTCGTCGTCTCGAAACTCGAAGAGCTCGGCCTGATCCCGGGAAAGGTGACGGCGTGACCGCCGTCACCACGGACCGGCTGATCGCTCCGCACGGCGGGACGCTCGTCGACCGCACCGGAGACACGCCGGCCGACCTCGAGTCGCTCGAAGTCGTGACGCTCACCTCGCGCGAGCTCTCCGACCTCGACATGATCGCCTCGGGCGCGCTGTCGCCGCTCGAGGGCTTCATGGGCAAGGCGGACTACGACCGGGTCGTCGAGGAGATGCACCTGGCCAGCGGCCTGCCCTGGGCGCTGCCCGTCTGCCTCGCCGTCGACTCGAAGCCCTCCGGTGACCGTGTTGCGCTCGCCGACGAGACCGGTACGCCGGTCGCCGTGCTCGAGGTCGAGGAGACGTTCGAATACGACAGGGAGCGTGAGGCCGAGCAGTGCTTCCGCACGACGGACGACGCCCATCCGGGCGTCGCGCGGCTCTACGCCCAGAAGCCGCTCTACCTCGCGGGTCGAGTCACGGTCTTCGAGCGCGCGGAGCACGAGTTTCCGGAGCTCGCTCGTGACCCGGCCGAGACGCGGCGGATCTTCGCCGAGCGCGGCTGGAAGCGCGTCGTCGGATTCCAGACGCGGAACCCGATCCACCGCGCGCACGAGTATCTGACGAAGGTCGCGCTCGAGACCGTCGACGGCCTCCTCGTACACCCGCTCGTCGGCGAAACCAAGTCCGACGACGTGCCGGTCGACGTGCGCGTCGACTGTTACCGGACGCTGCTCGACGGCTACTACCCCGAGGACCGCGTCCTGCTGTCGGCGTTCCCGGCGGCGATGCGTTATGCCGGTCCCCGCGAGGCGGTCTGGCACGCGATCTGCCGGAAGAACTACGGCTGCTCGCACTTCATCGTCGGCCGCGACCACGCGGGAGTCGGCGACTACTACGGGACGTACGACGCCCAGCTCATCTTCGACGAGTTCGCGCCGCACGAGCTCGACATCGAGCCGATGTTCTTCGAGCACACGTTCTGGTGCAACGTCTGCGGGTCGATGGCGAGCACGAAGTCGTGCCCGCACGGGCCGGAGGACAGGGTCTTCCTCTCGGGAACCAAGGTCCGTGAGATGCTCGGCAACGGTGACGTTCCGCCGGTCGAGTTCACGCGGCCCGAGGTCGCGCAGGTCCTCATCGACGCCTACCGGCAGTAGGAGTCGCGCCACGTGACGTGGCAGCTGACGATCGCGGGTCTCCTCACGGGTCTCCTGGTCGGGATGACGGGGATGGGCGGCGGCTCGCTCATGACGCCCATCCTCGTCTTCATCTTCGGCATCCCGCCGTCGACCGCCATCGGCACCGACATCGCTCACGGCGCGGCGTTCAAGACCGTCGGCGCAGTCCAGCACCGACGTATGGGGAACGTGCGCGCGCGGCTCGCCGGCTGGATGCTGATCGGCTCGATCCCGGCGTCACTGCTAGGCGTGTGGCTGAACGAGTACTTGACGGACCGCTACGGGGACGAGGCCAAGTCGGTCCTGGGGCAGGTGCTCGGGGCTGCGTTGCTGTTCGGAGCCATCGGGCTCATCGCGAAGAGCCTCGTGCAACCAAGGGGGCCGGAGGGTGATCCCGACTGGGAGCTGTCGACACGCGACAAGGTCGCGGCGATCATCATCGGCGTCTTCGGCGGGTTCATCGTCGGGCTGACGTCGGTGGGAAGCGGCGTCTTCTTCGGGCTGACGCTCCTCGTCGTCTTCCCACTCCGCGCACACAAGGTGGTCGGGACGGACATCTTCCACGCCGCGATCCTCCTGTACGTCGCGGGCGCTGCCCACTGGGCCGCGGGCAACATCGACTTCGGGATCCTCGGCTGGCTCCTGCTCGGATCGATCCCGGGCGTGCTGATCGGCGGGCGGTTGACGCTGTCCATCCCCGAGCAGCGGCTCCGCCTGTTGCTCGCCGGCGTGCTCGGGCTGGCCGGGATCAAGCTCCTGAACGTCCCGGGTGCGGGGACGATCGTCGTCGTCGTCCTGTCCGCGGGCGCCGTCGCGCTCCTCGTCTGGCTCGCGCGACACAGCTGGATCCGCTTCGTCCGTGGGCGCGGCGCGGCCGCACCTTCGATCGCCGAGTAGCCCCGGTAGCATCGCGCGGCGATGCGCACGGTCTGGGTCAGCTTCGACACGATGGGTCGCGACTGCCTGGAGGCCGCGGTCGAGGTCGGTGCCGAGATCGTCGGGGTCGTCACGCTCCCGGGTCCCATCGATCCCGACCGGTCGGGGCAGTGCGCGTTCGACGACGTCGCGGCCCGGCTGGGCGCCGCGTTGATCGAGACGAGGGACGTGAACGCCCTCGAGACGCTGAACGCGATCCGGAAGCTCGAGCCAGAGCTCGGCTTCGTGGTCGGCTGGTCGCAGCTCGTGCACGACCCGTTCATCGCGCTCGCACGCGAGGGGGTCTTCGGGATGCATCCGACGCTGCTGCCGCGCCATCGCGGTCGGGCGCCGATCCCGTGGGCGATCCTGAGCGGGCTCGCACGCACCGGCGTGACGCTCTTCGAGATCGTCGATTCGACGGCCGACTCCGGCGCGATCGTCGGCCAGGTCGAGGTCGAGATCGCTCCGGACGAGACGGCGACGTCGCTCTTCGCCCGACTCGCCCACGCACACGTCCAGCTCGTGCGCGAGCTCGTACCGCAGCTGCTCTCACGGAGCGCGCCGCGCAGCCGGCAGGATCCCGGCCGGGCCAGCTCCTGGCCGAAGCGCGTGCCGGCCGACGGGATCATCGACTGGGAGACGCGCGCGCCGTACCTCTACGACTGGGTACGGGCGCAGACGCGGCCGTACCCCGGCGCGTTCACCTACTTCGGCGACGACAAGGTGATCGTCTGGGGGGCCCGTCCGGTAGAGCTCGCCGCCAAGGCACCGGCTGGCACGATCGTCGACGTGAGCGCCGACGGTCCCGTGGTCGCGTGCGGGGAGGGCGGCCTCGTGCTCGAGGAGATCCAGACAGAGGCCGGCGAGCTCGCCGTGGGGGCGCGCCTGGGATGAGCACCGCTCGCTTTCGGCTCGCGGTCGCGGGGGCAACCATGT
>DASTWH010000001.1:0-5048 GCA_035758735.1 Gaiellaceae bacterium | reverse complement strand
ACCCATGAGGTGGCCGCCGAGGCCGACCTTGCAGCCCTGCCCGATGAAGAACTCGCACGCGTCGGCGAGCATCAGGTGGTGCGGGTTGAACCCGTACCGCGACTGGATGCACTGGTAGTACCACTTCGTCGAGTAGTCGCGCTCCGGCGGGATCATCCCGCCCTCACCCGAGCACGTCGCCGTGCCGGCCATGGACGCGCCCTTCGCGAGCGCCATCTTCGCCTCCAGGGAGAGCGCACCGAAGGACATGCCGGTGATGTAGATCGGGATGTCGAGCTCGAGCGGGTTCTTCGCGAAGCGCGCGCCGAGCACCGTCGTCGTGTCGCACTTCTCGCGGTAGCCCTCGATGACGAAGCGCGTCAGCGTCCCGGGGAGGAACACGAGCTCGTCCCAGTGCGGGATCGGCTTGAAGATCGAGAAGCCGCGCATGCGGTAGCGGCCGAGCTCGGCCTTCACGTGGATGTCGTTGATGACCTCGGGCGTGAAGATGCGGCTCCGTCCGAGGACGTCCGTGGTTCCGGGTGCTCCGTTGTCGGTGGCTGCCACCTAGATCACCAGCTTCTTCTCGGAGGGCTCGAGCGAGTCGTAGTTGTAGAGGACCTTGCCGCAGACGAACTTCTGGAACTCCGGGGGCGAACCGAGGCCGTAGATCCGGAACTTGCGCTCGATGAGCTCGGTGTCCGCGTCCGTCCACTCACCGGGGACGCAGTCGATGCCGAGCGACTTCACCTTGCCGGCGACGTAGATCGTGCCGTCGTACATCGAGTCGCCGAGGCCGGGCCCGGCGTCGCCGCAGATGATCTGGCGCCCACGTTGCATCATGAAGCCCGTCATCGAGCCGACCGAGCCTCCGATGATGATCGTCCCGCCCTTCTGGTCGACTCCCGTGCGGGCGCCGACGCGGCCCTTCACGACGAGGTCGCCGCCGCGCATCGCCGCACCCGTGAGGGAGCCGCCGTTTCCGTCCACGACGACGACGCCGGACATCATGTTCTCGCAGGCCGACCAGCCGACCCGTCCCGTGATGTGGATCTCCGGGCCGTCGATGAGGCCACAGGCGAAGTAGCCGAGCGAGCCCACGAAGCGGATCCGGCAGCGACGGAGGATCCCGACGCCCAGCGAGTGGCGACCCTGCGGGTTCTCGACGACGACCTCGTCGACACCCTCCTCGTACAGGAGGCGGCGGAGCTCGAGATTGATCGTGCGTGTCGTGAGGTCATGTGCGTCGAACGTCGCGACACCGTCCTCGACGACCGCGGTGCCGGGAGCATCAGCGACGGGCTCGGCGAGGCCGCGCGCGTCGTAGGAGATCTGCCGCTCGCCTACCGCTGCCATACGAGTACCTCGCGTTCGTAGGGGTCGTACGTGTCGATCTCGTGGTCGACGATCTGGCGGATCGCGATCTCCTCCGACGCGAGCGCGACGAGATCGTCCGATTCGTAGAGGACGAGGGGCTTCGCCGCGAGCTCGTCCTTGGCCACGCCGAGCTCGTTCTCCGTCACCGCGATGTACGTGAAGACCCCGTCGAGCTCGTCGAGCGACTTGTGCATCGACTCCTCGAGCGACGCGCCCTTCGACATCTCCTCCGCGAGGTAGACGGCGATGATCTCGGAGTCGCACTCGGACATGAAGCGCCGTCCCGCACGCTCGAGGCGGCGGCGCCACATGAAGTAGTTCGTCAACTGCCCGTTGTGGACGACCGCGACGTCGGAGTAGGGGTAGGCCCAGTACGGGTGCGCGCCGGCGATGTCGACCTCCGACTCGGTCGCCATGCGCACGTGCCCGATTGCGTGCGTGCCGTTGAACTTCGCGAGGCCGTACTGGTCGTGCACGGACTCGGCGTCGCCGAGGTCCTTGACGATCTCGAGCGAGTGGCCCAGCGACAGCACCTCGGCCTCGGGAATGTCCTCGACGAAGTCGGCGAGGTGCTTGAGGTCGCCGTCGTACTCGAACGAGACCCTGAAGGCGTACGGCGTCTCCTCCTCGGACTCCTGGTTCCGTGCGCCGAGCGACGAGAGCCGCGCCTCGACCTCGGCGCGGTGCCGACGCAGGCGGTCCTCGAAGTCGAAGTCACGCGGAGTGTTGGCGTCCGCGAGCTTGTAGCGCATGACGAGGTTGCCGTTCTCGGGGCTCCCGTACAGCGCGTACCCCGTCGAGTCGGGGCCACGGTGCTTCATCGCCTGGAGCATCCGCGTCATCTCGTCGCCGATGGCGTGCTCCGAGCCGTCTCGATAGATGATCCCCGCTATTCCGCACATACGCCTTCGTGCCCTCCGCTACGGCAGAACGTCCAGGTACTCCGTCACGTCCCAATCCGTGACGGTCGCACAGTACCTCTCCCACTCGTCCCGCTTGTAGTGCATGAAGACGGTGTACATCTCGCCGGGGAGCGCGCTCTTCACGACCTCGTCGGCCTCGAGCGCTTCGAGCGCGTCGCCGAAGGTCATCGGGATGCGATTGACCTCCTTGCCTGCTTCCATCGCCTCGTAGATGTTGCGCTCCTCCGGCTCGCCCGGATCGAGCTTGCGCTCGATACCGTCGCGCATCGCGGCGATCAGCGCTGCCATCGAGAGGTACGGGTTCACGGCAGAGTCGACGGACCGGTATTCGAAGCGCCCCGGCGCCGACACGCGCAACGCGGTCGTCCGGTTCTGGTAGCCCCAGTCGGCGAACACCGGTGCCCAGAAGCCCGTGTCCCACAGTCGCCGATACGAGTTCACCGTCGAGGCGGTGACCGCGGTGAGCGCGCCGAGGTGCTCCAGGATGCCGCCGATGGCATAGAGGCCGATCTGGCTCGGCTTCTGCTGGTCGTCGGTCTCGGGCATGAAGGCGTTCGTTTCGCCTTCCCACAGCGAGATGTTGTGGTGGCAGCCGTTCGCCGACACGCCCATGAACGGCTTCGGCATGAAGCACGGGAACGCGCCGAGCTCGCGGCCGACGGCCTTGCAGATCTGGCGGAACGTCGAGAGGTTGTCGGCCGTCTTCTCGGCGCGGTCGAAGCCGAAGTTCAGCTCGATCTGGCCCGGCGCGTCCTCGTGGTCGCCCTGGATCATGTCGAGCCCCATCGCCTGGCCGTACTCGATGACCTTGTGGATGATCGGCTGGAGCTCGGAGAACTGGTCGATGTGGTAGCAGTAGGGCTTCGTCTTGCCCGTGACGGCGGGCGTGCCGTCCTCGTTCAGCTCGAGCCACATCATCTCCGGCTCGGTACCGGCGCGAAGGTGCAGACCCGTCGCCTCCTCGAACTCCGCCTGCAGGCGCTTGAGGTTCCCGCGGCAGTCGGACGTGAGGAACGCGGCCGGATCCTCGCGCTCCTCGCGGTTGCGGAAGCAGACGCACCAGACGCGCGCGACCTTCGGGTCCCATGGCAGCGGCTGGAAGGTGTCGGGCTCGGGCAGGCCGACGAGCTCGGCGGCCTCGGGGCCGTATCCGATGTAGTTGCCGTGGCGGTCCGTGAAGAGGTTCGCCGTCGCGCCGTAGACGAGCTGGAAGCCCTTCTCCGCGATCGTCTCCCAGTGCTGCGCCGGGACGCCCTTGCCCATGATGCGGCCGGTCACGGAGGGGAACTGGTAGTAGATGTACGTGATCCCCTCGGCGTCGATGCGCTGCCGGACCTCCTTCACGAGATCTGCGCGCCCCTCGGCTCCGACGAAGCGCTCCAGGTCGGTCGCCGCCGCTTTCCGCTTCCGCGCCACCGCACTCCTCCTTTGCTCTCCCGCGTTGTCCTGCGGCAGCCTAATCCAGCGACTAGCGTTCCGTTCCGATGAGTGAGCCACGCACCGAACAGCTCACGGCCGAGCAACGAGCCGCCCTCGAGGCGGAGCTCGCCGAGCTCGAGGGACCGAAGCGGAAAGAGGCCGTGCAGGCGATCAAGACCGCGCGCGAGTTCGGCGACCTGTCCGAGAACTTCGAGTACCACGCGGCGAAGAACGAGCAAGGGCTGCTCGAAGCGCGTATCAGGACACTGCGTGAGCGCCTCAATCTCGCCGTCACGGTCGAGCACGACACCGACGAGCACGTCGGCGTCGGGTCGATCGTCGAGATCGCGGACGAGGACGGCGAGCCGATGGAGGTCGAGATCTCGGCGGTCGGGGGCGTCTCGCCCGACTCGCCACTCGGCGCCGCGCTCATGGGCGCCGGTGTCGGCGACGTCGTCGACGTCGCCGCGCCCAGCGGTTCGTGGAAGGCGCGCGTGCTCGCGATCCGGCGCTCCTAGTGGCCGGACGTGCTCCTGGGGCGGTGCTCGAGCTCGGCGTGTCCAGCTAGAGCGTGGACAACACGCCGAAGTCCGCGCGGTCCTTCGCCGCGTCATCCGGATCGTCCCGCGGCGACGACTTGCCCAGCGCGAGCGTCGAGAGGCTGATGATGCGCGCCTCGACTCCGAACAGCTCACGTAGATCGTCGCCGAACGTGCCCTCCGGCCACTTCACCTCGCGGTCGTGCATCGGAAGGACGACAGCGCCGTCGTCCTTCCGGACGAGGTACGTGAGCTCGAGCCGCACGCCTGCCCGCTCGTAGCCGGTTCCTCCGTCCTCGTCGGGGTACGGGGCATGGCTCCAGCCGTCGCTCTCGAGCAGCTCCACGATCCGTGGCAGGTCGGCGCGCCACACTGCGAGGTCGACGTCATCGTGCGGTCGGGTGGTGCGGCCGGCGTAGAAGTCCACCGCCCAGCCACCGAACATCCAGTAGTCGATCCGTGCCGCATCGAGTTGGGCGACGACCTCCGCAAGCGCCGCCAGTTGCCGCTCGGCAACACGGCGTCGATAGGTGACGAATGAGAAGGGAACGCCCTCCGCGGTGACGTACCGTTCGCGCGCGACCTCCTCGAAGTCGTCGCGATCCCACTCCGGGAAGTACGTGTCGCCCTCGATCTCGACGTCGATCTCCGTGAGCAGGAGCTCGTCCGCGAGGGGCAGCGCCGCCGCGTAGATCTCACCGCCGCCGATGATGAAGATCCGGGGCTCGCCATCGAGAAGCCGGAGCGCGTCCTCGATCGAGCCCGCACGATCCGCTCCCCGGGCGCTCCAGTCCGCATTGCGCGTGACGAC
>DASTWH010000432.1:0-3540 GCA_035758735.1 Gaiellaceae bacterium | reverse complement strand
GAAGTTCGGTCCGGTGAGGAGGATCCGCGCGCCGTCGCACCCGGGCCGGTTGAGCTCGAAATCGGGATCCTGGCGCCAGTCGAAGAAGAGGAACTCCCCGTAGCCGGTCCGCTCGATCCGCTTCAGGAACTGCTTCGGGATGATCTGGTCGGTATCGACATCGGGGCGGTCGAGGACCGCCGCGCCCGAGGTGACGGAGTGAAACGCCTTCACGCCGCGATCCCGTCCCAGTCGCGCACGTCGACGAAGTGGCCTGCGATCGCCGCGGCGGCGGCCATTGCCGGGCTGACGAGGTGCGTCCGGCCACCCCGGCCCTGACGCCCCTCGAAGTTGCGGTTCGAGGTCGATGCACACCGCTCGCCCGGTGAGAGCACGTCCGGGTTCATGCCGAGGCACATCGAGCAGCCGGCCTGGCGCCACTCGAACCCGGCGCTCTCGAAGACGCGGTCGAGGCCCTCGTCCTCCGCCTGCCGCTTCACGACGGCCGAGCCCGGGACGACCATCGCCCGCACCCGTGGATTGACGCGCTTTCCAGCGACGACACCCGCGGCGGCTCGCAGGTCCTCGATCCGAGCGTTCGTGCACGACCCGATGAACACGCGATCGAGCGCGAGGTCACGCAACGCCACGCCGGGCTCGAGATCCATGTAGACCAGCGCCCGCTCGACCGCGGCCCGCTCGTCGGGATCCTCGATCGCCGCGGGGTCCGGAACGACGCCTCCGACGGGGAGCACCATCCCGGGGTTCGTCCCCCACGTCACCTGCGGCTCGAGCTCGGCGACGTCGACTGCGATCTCGGTATCGAACGTCGCGTCGTCGTCGGTTCGCAGCTCGCGCCAGCGGTCGAGTGCCTGCTCCCAGTCGGCACCCTTTGGCGCGCCGGGTCGCCCCTCGAGGTAGGCGAACGTCGTGTCGTCGGGAGCGATCATCCCGGCGCGGGCGCCGGCCTCGATGGACATGTTGCAGATCGTCAGCCGCCCCTCCATCGAGAGCGCACGAATCGGCTCGCCTGCGTACTCGAGCACGTGCCCGACCGCGCCTCCGACGCCGATGCGGCCGATCGTGCCGAGGATGACGTCCTTCGGGGTGACCCCGAATGGGAGCTCCCCGACGTAGAGGATCCGCATCGACTTCGGCCTCGGCCGCGGCAGCGTCTGCGTCGCGAGCACGTGCTCGACCTCCGACGTGCCGATCCCGAAGGCGAGGGCGCCGAACGCCCCGTGCGTCGAGGTGTGGCTATCACCGCACACGATCGTCATGCCGGGCTGCGTGACGCCGAGCTCCGGCCCGATCACGTGGACGATGCCCTCACGTCCGCTGCCGGTCGCGTACAGCGGGACGCCGAACTCGGCGCAGTTCGACCTCAGCGCGTCCAGCTGCGCCTTCGCGAGCGGGTCCTCGATCGGGCCCGGCGTCGTCGGGACGTTGTGGTCCATCGTCGCGAGCGAGAGGTCGGGCCGCCGCACCTGCCGTCCTGCGAGCCGTAGCCCTTCGAAGGCCTGCGCCGACGTGACCTCGTGGATCAGGTGGAGGTCGATGTAGAGGAGCGCGGGCTCGTCGGGAGCCTCGCGCACGACGTGCGACTCCCAGATCCGGTCGAAGAGCGTCTTCGCCATGGATGAACGGTACCGGCTTGCGTCCGTCCAGGCCGTTCGCTACGGTGCCGACTTCGCGGCGCCGAGGATGGCGTCGGCGGAGAAGGCATCGAGGCCTCAGGGGCAGCGCCCCTGGGGTCTTTTTCGTTGGTCCGGAAAGGAGGCGGGGATGACGAAGGTCGAGGCGGTGGTCATCCGGGAGCGGGTCGAGACCGTGATCGACGCCGTGGAGGACCAGACCGGCCACGTCGGAGTGACGGTGGTCGAGGCGATCGGTCACGGCCGGCAGCGCGGCATCACGCACGAGTACCGGGGGCGGATCTTCGAGTCCCGCTTCCTGCCGAAGGCAGTGCTCACGTTCGTGGTCGACGACGACGTGGCCGACTCGGTCGTCGCGGCGATCGTCGACGCGGCGCGCAGCGGAAACGAATCGGGCGACGGGATCGTCTGGACGACAACGGTCGCGAACGTCACCCACAACCGAACGGGACAACCACTGGAGGAGGTGGAGATCGGATGACGACCAAAGACCTCGCGATCGCGACGAGCACCGTCTGGGTGCTCATCGCCGCTGTCCTCGTGATGTTCATGCAGGCGGGGTTCGCATTCCTCGAGGCCGGCCTGACCCGCATGAAGAACGTCGGCCACATCGCCGCGAAGAACGTCCTGATCTTCGCGATCGCTTCCGTCGTCTACTTCCTCGTCGGCTACGGGCTCGCGTTCGGCGACGGTGGGAACGGCTTCGTCGGCGGCTCCGGGTTCTTCCCGTCGACCGACGAGCTCCTGACGGTCGGCGCCGCTCCCTTCTCGTGGTTCGGCGCGATCCCCGCCTCGGCCGGCTACATGTTCGAGGTCGTCTTCTGCGGCGTCTCGCTCGCGATCGTGTGGGGCGCGATGGCCGAGCGGACGAAGCTGTGGGTGTACTTCGCCTTCGGCGCGATCTTCACCGTCGTGTACTCGGTCGTGTCGCACTGGATCTGGAGCCCGGACGGCTGGCTCTTCTCGAAGGGCATGCAGGACTTCGCCGGGTCGACAGTCGTGCACTACCAGGGCGCGCTCGCCGGGCTCGCCGGCGCGATCCTGCTCGGCCCGCGGATCGGCAAGTTCGGCTCGGACGGGAAGCCCAACGCGATCCCGGGCCACAACATGGCCTTCACGACGCTCGGCGTGATCATCCTCTGGTTCGGCTGGTTCGGGTTCAACCCGGGCTCGACGCTCAGTGTCGACTTCGGCGGCGTCGGCTTCTTCGCCTACGTCGCGCTGAACACGAACCTCGCCGCAGCGGCCGGAGTGCTCGGGGCCGTTCTCACCTCGTGGATCGTCATCAAGAAGCCGGACCTCTCGATGATGCTGAACGGCGCCGTCGCGGCGCTCGTGGCGATCACGGCCGCCTGCGCGTTCGTCGCACCGTGGGCCGCGATCGTCATCGGTCTCGTGTCGGGCGCGATCGTCGTGCTCGGCGTCCTCCTCGTCGAGCGAGTCAAGATCGACGACCCCATCGGCGCGATCGCCGCGCACGGCATGGCGGGCGTGTGGGGAACGCTGGCGCTCGGCTTCCTTGCGCTCCCCTCACAGGCCGAGAGCCTCGCGACAGGGACCGGCGGGCTGTTCTACGGGGGCGGCTTCCATCAGCTCGGCGTGCAGCTCCTCGGTCTCATCGCCGTCGGCACGTTCACCTTCTCGGTGTCGTTCGGCGTCCTCTGGGTGATGAAGAAGACGTTCGGAATCCGCACCGAGCCGGAGGCCGAGACCGCGGGTCTCGACGTGTCCGAGCACGGGATGTGGGGCTATCCCGAGTTCTACGTGCCCGTCCCGGGCGGCTACGGAACGGAGTCGCACGGCCACCTCGGCGTGACCCACACGCCACGCCCTGGCATCGCGATCGTCCACGACCCCGTCCCGGAGGCGACGTAACGGACGTCAGTCGCGGAGGAAGTTGTCGGCC
>DASTWH010000422.1:0-4295 GCA_035758735.1 Gaiellaceae bacterium | reverse complement strand
CGACGAAGACCGTCGCGTGCCCTACGTACTGAATGTGTGCGCCCAAGACCGGAAGTCTGCTACCGCAGAGCTTCCGGTCGGGCGAAGATCCCTAAAGGCGACCGCTTCGCGGCCGCTGCCGGGGCTGCCGACGAACCCCGGCGCACGTCAAACGCAGTCCCTGAGCCCCTGTGCCTCGGGTAGCCCTTCGAGCTTCTTGAGCGTGTTGTTCTCGATCTGACGGATCCGCTCGCGCGTGACGCCGAACGCCTGGCCGACCTCCTCGAGCGTGCACGGCGTCGAGCCGTCGAGGCCGTAGCGGAGCTCGATCACGCGGCGCTCGCGCTCCGGGAGCGCCGACAGGGCGAGCTCGACGTCCTCGCGGCGAAGGGACAGTGACGCGGTGTCGAACGGCGACTCGGCCGCCTCGTCGGGGACGAAGTCGCCGAGGGAGGAGTCCTCCTCCTCGCCGATCGGCGTCTCGAGCGAGATCGGTAGTTGCGACATGCGCAGGATCTCCCGGACCTCCTCGACGTCGATCTCGAGCTCCTCGGCGATCTCCTCGGGGAGAGGCTCCCGACCGAGACGCTGCACGAGCTGGCGCTCGATGTGCACGACCTTGTTGAGCTTCTCGACCATGTGCACGGGGATCCGGATCGTGCGCGCCTTGTCGGCGATCGCCCGCGTCACCGCCTGCCGGATCCACCACGTGGCGTACGTCGAGAACTTGAACCCGCGGCGGTAGTCGAACTTCTCCACCGCGCGGATGAGGCCCAGCGACCCCTCCTGGATGAGGTCGAGGAAGGACAGGCCACGTCCGAGATAGCCCTTCGCGATCGAGACCACGAGCCGTAGGTTCGCCTCGATCATGTGCTGCTTCGCCCTCATGTCGCCGCGCTCGATGAGCTTCGCGAGCGAGACCTCCTGGTCCGCGGTCAGGAGTGGGACCTTCCCGATCTCGCGGAGGTAGAGCCGCAGGGAGTCGAGCGACGGCTCCACCGACAGATCGAGCTTCTGCTCGACCTTCTCGTCCTCGACGGGGACGGGCTCGGCGTGCGGGAACTCCTTGTGCTCGGCGCCCTCGTGGAGCTCGATCGAGTGGTCGATCAGGTACGCGTAGAAGTCCTCGATCTGCTCCTTCGTGAGCTCGACGTCGTCGAGCCCCGTGACGATCTCGTCGTACGTGAGGAACCCCTTCTCGAGCCCTTGCTCGACCAGGCGCTGGAGCTCCTCGACCTCGGGGAGGGCGATATCGACGGACAGCATGGGTTGGGCTTTCTCCTCTCGCGCTCGAACGGGTACTGGCCTACCGCACTGCACTGACTGAGCCGGCCCGCCTGCCGCCCCGGCTCTTCACCACCAAAAGCGCGCGGATCGTAGTCCGAAAAGGACGGTGTGTGAAGAGGACCACTGTGTTAACGCGTGGTGCCTAGCTGGTGACGTGCAGCGCGCCGACGACCTCGCCGCGCGAGTTCTCGAGCTTCCTCTCCCCCAGACCGCCCGTGTCGAGCCCGAGGAGCGTGAGGAACGCCGCGAGCGCAGGACCGAGCGGACGCTGTCCGCCGTCCTCGGCCTTGAGGGCGATCCCGAGACCGTCTCGGGCGGCACACAACATGCCCTCGGCGCCGCCCTTCGCGATCCAGCCGCGCCCGAGGCGCATGAGTTCCGTGTCGGGCGCACCGTCACCACGCACGAGCTCCGGCCTCGCTCGCATCGCCTCGGCCACACGCCGGCCCCCGTCGAGCTGCTCGATCCGCGCGAACGCGTGCGCCGTTCGCTCGAGCGTCAGGCCGTACGTCACGACGCCGCAGCCGTCGACCCCCGTCGGTATGGACGAGGGCTCGACGTCCGCCGCGCCGGCCACCTCGACGAGGAGCTCCTCCTGACACGGATGCGACGCGAGCCGGTATCCCTCGGCCCGCCATCCGCGCTCGCGGCAGAGGAGCAGCATCGCAGCGTGCTTGCCGGAGCAGTTGTGCTCGATTCGCGTCGGCTCCGGTCCGCACTCGAGATCGTCCTCCGTCGCACCCGCCTTCGCGAGGAGGCTGCGAACGGGCTCCAGCTGGTCGGGCCGGTGCAGGTGCGAGGCGGAGGCGATCGCGATCTCCGCGTCGCCGAGGTCGGGGCGCGCACGCACGACCGGGAGCGCCTGGATCGGCTTGGCCGAGCTCCGGAAGAAGGCGACGAGGCCGGGATCGCCGGCGGATTGCACGATCTCGCCGTTCGAGACCGCGACGGCGTGAACCCGGTGGCGCGCTTCGACGACATCGCCTCGCACGACCTCGACCACGATGGCGTCCACGCGCGCAGCCTACGAAAGGGTGACTCTCGGTCGAGGTTCGTGCCGTGCTTGACGAATGGTCGGTATTTCCCGTATGTTTCGCGATCATCGCCCGTTACCCCGACTACGAGCTCGACGACGTCCTGGTCGTCGAAGACCCCAAGCAGCTGCGAGCGCTCGGAGACACGTCGCGCGCGCGGATCGTGATGATGCTGCGGGAACGCGCCGCGAGCACGAGCGAGCTCGCG
Organism: Gaiellaceae bacterium; assembly: GCA_035758735.1. GTDB lineage: Bacteria > Actinomycetota > Thermoleophilia > Gaiellales > Gaiellaceae > GMQP-bins7. Next base: position 1,787 of record DASTWH010000422.1, on the reverse strand, counting down.
ACCGCACTCGACGCCCCGAAGGGCACGGTCGGGCATCACCTGAAGGTGCTCGAGAAAGCCGGCCTCATTCGTGTCGTGCGCACGCGCAAGGTGCGCGCGCTCACGGAGAAGTACTACGGTCGCGTCGCACGACTCTTCGTCCTCAAGGGCGACGAGGGGATGCCGGAGGAGCTGAAGGGCGGTGTGCTCGCGGCGACGATGCTGCGCCAGGCCGCGGACGAGCTCATCGCGGCCGGCAATCCCGACGAGAACGACTCGTCGGCATTGATCCACGTCCGGCTCACCCCCGAGAAGCGGCGCCGATTCGAGCAGCGTTTGAACAGGCTGGTCGCGGACCTGCAGCGCGCGGAGGACGCCGAGGGCACGAGCCATGCGTTCGCGTACGCGCTCTTCCGCGCCCCGACCCCGCTCCCACCACCTCCGGTGGACCATGCGTAGCCTCTGGCCGCAGGGAGGACTGTGGCGTCACGGCGACTTCCTCCGTCTGTGGACCGGCGAGACGATCAGCCAGTTCGGATCGCAGATCTCTCAGCTCGCGATCCCGCTCACCGCCATCCTCGTGCTCGACGCGACGGCGTTCGAGGTCGCAGCGCTGACGACCGTCGAGTTCCTCCCTTTCATCATCTTCACGCTTCCGGCAGGCGTCTGGGTCGACCGCTTGCGCCGACGGCCGATCCTCATCGCCAGCGACGTCGTCCGCGCTCTTCTCCTCGGCTCGATCCCGATCGCCTACGTCCTCGACGCACTGACGCTCGGCCAGCTCTTCGTCGTCGGATTCCTCTTCGGCATCTGCACCGTCTTCTTCGACGTCGCGTACCAGTCGTACCTGCCCTCCCTCGTCGAACGGAGCCAGATCATCGAGGGGAACTCGAAGCTCGAGATCACGCGCAGCGCGGCGCAGATCGGCGGGCCGGGTCTGGGCGGGGTCCTCATCGAGGTGTTCACCGCCCCCTACGCCGTGCTGCTCGACGCGGTCAGCTTTGCGGCGTCCGCACTCGCCATCTTCCGCATCCGAGCGGTCGAGGAGACGCCCCCGACCGTCGAGCGCAGCGACGGGAAGAAGCCGAGCATGTGGACCGAGCTCAAGGAGGGCCTCCGCTTCGTCGTCTCCAACCCGAACCTGCGCGCCCAGGCGGGCTGCACGTCGACCTCGAACTTCTTCTCGAGCGTCTCGTTCTCGATCATCCTCGTGTACGCCGTCCGCGAGCTCGATCTCTCGCCCGGTCTCATCGGGTTCGTCTTCTCGCTCGGAGCGCTCGGCGGACTCCTGGCGGCGCTCACGGCAACGCGCCTGTCGGCTCGCTTCGGAATCGGGCCGACGACGATCGTGATGGCGGCGTTCTTCGGTCCCACGATGATCCTTTACGCCATCGCCCCGGCCGGGAACGCCGCAGTCCCGCTGCTCGTGACGGCGCAGCTCATCTTCGGCTTCACCGTGGTCGTCTACAACATCGTCCAGGTGAGCTACCGGCAGGCGATCTGCCCGCCTCGGCTCCAGGGGCGGATGAACTCGGTGATGCGCTTCATCGTCTGGGGGACGATCCCGCTGGGCACGCTGGCCGGCGGCGCCCTCGCCTCCTGGATCGGCCTGCGCGAGACGATCGTCGTGGGGGCGCTCGGCGGCGGACTCGCCGTCTTCTGGATCGTCTTCTCGCCGCAGCGCCACCTCCGCGACATGCCCGAGCCCGTCGACGACGATGTCGTGGCGGAAGCGGGGTTGGGGGAAGCGGTACCGTCACTGAGTGCCTGAGCTACCGGAGGTCGAGGCCTGGGTCCGCGAGCTCGAC
>DASTWH010000361.1:0-3258 GCA_035758735.1 Gaiellaceae bacterium | reverse complement strand
GACGCAGCGAAGTAGAGAACCTTCTCGAGCTCGCGCGGGGCGATGTCGAGGAGATAGCCGATGCGGCTAGGAACGCCCTTGAAGAACCAGATGTGCGAGACCGGCGCCGCGAGGTCGATGTGACCCATGCGCTCGCGCCGGACCTTCTGCCGCGTCACCTCGACGCCGCAACGCTCGCAGATGATCCCCTTGTAGCGGACGCGCTTGTACTTGCCGCAGTAGCACTCCCAGTCCTTGGTAGGGCCGAAGATGCGCTCGCAGAAGAGTCCGTCACGCTCGGGCTTGAGCGTGCGGTAGTTGATCGTCTCCGGCTTCGTGACCTCACCGGAAGACCAATCGCGGATCTGCTTCGACGAGGCGAGGCCGATCCGGATCGAATCGAAGTCGTTGATGTCGGGACCGCGTCTGGAAGTTTCCATCTAGCGCCTCGTACCTCTCTCTCTACTGTCCGTGAACTCCGTGAACTGAGCGATCACTCTTCGATCTCGACGTCCGCGAGATCGGCGGCCTCGAGCGGTGCCTCTTCGACACTCCCGAGCTCCTCGTCGGCGGCAAGCACGAGCTCACCGCCCTCGTCTGCATGCTCTCCACCCTCTTCGACCTCTTCGGCCGTGGGCTGGCGGGCTGCGGCGCGGAGCGAGCCGGGTGACAGGTCGATGCCGAGCTCCTCCGCGGCACGGAGCAGCTCGTCGTCCTCCTCCCGCACCTCGACCTCGCGGCCCTCGTCGGAGAGGACCTGGACGTCGAGCGCGAGGGACTGCATCTCCTTCAGCAGCACCTTGAACGACTCGGGGATCGACGGCTCGGCGATGTTCTCGCCCTTGACGATCGCCTCGTAGGCCTTCACCCGCCCGATCGTGTCGTCGGACTTGATCGTGAGCATCTCCTGGAGCGTGTACGCCGAGCCATACGCCTCGAGCGCCCACACCTCCATCTCGCCGAACCGCTGCCCGCCGAACTGCGCCTTGCCGCCGAGCGGCTGCTGCGTCACGAGCGAGTACGGGCCCGTGGAGCGTGCGTGGATCTTGTCGTCGACGAGGTGGAGCAGCTTCAGGATGTACATGAAGCCGACCGTGACCTCCTGGGCGAAGGGCTCGCCGGACTTGCCGTCGTACAGCGTGACCTTGCCGGAGCAGCGGTTGCCGCGGCTCGCGGACTCGTCGACCGACATCCCCACGGAGCCGTTCGCGACCTTCGCGAACTCGACGAGCGCATCGTCGACGTCACCCTCCGTCGCGCCGTCGAAGACCGGGGTCGCGACGGAGCGCGGGTCGGGGGCGTTGATCGGCGCCCGGCTGTTGACCGGGTCGCCCTCGGCGAAGACGCCGTGCGCCGCTGCCCACCCGAGATGGGTCTCGAGGATCTGGCCGATGTTCATCCGGCTCGGGACCCCGAGTGGGTTGAGCACGACGTCCACCGCGCGGCCGTCCTCGAGGAACGGCATGTCCTCCTCGGGGACGATCTTCGAGATGACGCCCTTGTTGCCGTGGCGGCCGGCGAGCTTGTCGCCCTCCGCGATCTTGCGCTTCTTCGCGACGTAGACGCGAACGAGCTCGTTGACGCCCGGCGGCAGGTCGTCGCCGGCGTCGCGCGAGAACGTCTTGACGCCGATGACCTTCCCGCCCTCGCCGTTCGGGACCTTGAGGGACGTGTCGCGGACCTCGCGCGCCTTCTCCTTGAAGATCGCGCGGATCAGCTTCTCCTCGGCGGTGAGCTCGGTCTCGCCCTTCGGCGTGACCTTCCCGACCAGGAGGTGCCCCGCGTCGACGTCCGCACCGATGCGGACGACGCCGCGCTCGTCCAGGTTGGCGAGCGACTCTTCCGAGCGGTTCGGGATGTCGCGCGTGATCTCCTCGTCGCCGAGCTTCGTCGAGCGCGCGTCGATCTCGTACTCGTGGATGTGGATCGAGCTGAGCACTTCGTCCTTGACGAGCCGCTCCGAGATGACGATGGCGTCCTCGAAGTTGAAGCCCTCCCACGGCATGAACGCCACGAGCAGGTTGGCGCCGAGCGCGAGCTCGCCGCCGTCGGTCGAGGAGCCGTCGGCGATGACCTCGCCGCGCTTCACCTTGTCGCCGAGGATGACCGCCGGCTTCTGGTGGATGAGCGTGCCCTGGTTCGACCGCATGAACTTCGTCAGCGGGTACTCGTCGCGCGTCCCGCGCCCCTCGACGACGATGCGCTCGGCGTCGACGTCGACGACGGTGCCGTCGTTGTGGGCGAGCACGACGTCCCCGGTGTCGACGGCGGCACGGAACTCGAGGCCGGTACCGACGATCGGCGCCTGCGGGATCATGAGCGGCACGGCCTGCTTCTGCATGTTCGCGCCCATGAGCGCGCGGTTCGCGTCGTTGTGCTCGAGGAACGGGATGAGTGCCGTCGCGACAGACACGATCTGCGCCGGCGAGACGTCCATGTACTCGACGTCCTTCGGCTGGACGGCAACCGCCTCTCCTTCGCGGGAGCGGCACAGCACCTGCTCGTTGAGGAACCTGCCCGTCTTCGGATCGACCGGCTCCGACGCCTGCGCGATCGTGAACTGGCGCTCCTCGGCGGCATCGAGGTAGACGATGTCGTCCGTGACCCGACCGGTCTTCACGATGCGGTAGGGCGTCTGGACGAAGCCGAACTCCGAGACGGTCGCGTACGACGCGAGCGAGCCGATGAGACCGATGTTCGGACCTTCCGGCGTCTCGATCGGGCACATGCGCCCGTAGTGCGTCGCGTGCACGTCGCGCACCTCGATCGGCGCCCGCTCGCGCGTGAGGCCGCCGGCACCGAGTGCCGACAGGCGACGACGATGCGTGAGGCCGGACAGCGTGTTCGTCTGGTCCATGAACTGAGACAGCTGCGACGAGCCGAAGAACTCCTTCAGCGCCGCCACGACCGGCCGGATATTGATGATCGTCTGCGGCGTGATCGTGTCGACGTCCTCCCTCGTCATGCGCTCGCGGACGACGCGCTCCATCCGGTAGAGGCCAACACGGAACGCCTCCTGGATGAGCTCGCCCGTCGTGCGGAGACGGCGGTTGCCGAAGTCCTCGTACTCGTCGAGCTCCCCGCGGATCGGATCCCGCGACAGGAGCGCCGCCTCGGCGGCGTAGTCCTTCGCGTCCTCGGGCACGCCGAGCTTGTGCGGGAGCTCCACGAGCTTGCGGACGATCGCGACGATGTCCTCGGTCGTGAGGACGCGGACGTCCTCCGGCACCTGGACGCCGAGGCGCTGGTTGAGCTTGTAGCGACCGACCTTCGTCAGGT
>DASTWH010000351.1:0-2490 GCA_035758735.1 Gaiellaceae bacterium | reverse complement strand
CGAGCGCGCAGCGATCTTCCTGCGCGCGGCCGAGCTCCTCGCGGGGCCGTGGCGCTCGACGCTGAACGCCGCGACGATCCTCAACCAGTCGAAGACGGCCCACCAGGCGGAGATCGACGCCGTGTGCGAGATGGTGGACTTCTGGCGCTACAACGTCGACTACATCCTCCGGATCTACTCCGAGCAGCCGCACTCGCCGACCGGGATCTGGAACCGGATGGAGTACCGGCCGCTCGAGGGCTTCGTCTTCGCGGTGAGCCCGTTCAACTTCGCGTGCATCGGCGGGAACCTCTCCTCGACGCCTGCGCTCATGGGCTGCACGATCGTGTGGAAGCCGGCGTCGACGGCCGCCCTCTCCGCCTACTACTACATGCGCCTCCTGCAGGAGGCCGGCCTTCCCGACGGCGTCATCAACCTCGTCTACGGCTCCGGCTCGACCATCGGGAACGCCGCGCTCGCGAGCCCCGACCTCGCCGGGATCCACTTCACGGGCTCGACCGAGGTGTTCAACGGCATGTGGGAGACCGTGGGCCGGAACGTCGCCGCGGGCGGCTACCGCGGGTATCCCCGTCTCGTCGGCGAGACGGGAGGCAAGGACTTCATCCTCGCGCACCCCTCCGCGGACGCGGAAGCGGTCGCAACGGCGATCGTGCGCGGCTCGTTCGAGTACCAGGGCCAGAAGTGCTCCGCGGCCTCGCGCCTCTACATCCCGTCGAACCTCTGGCCCGAGGTGAAGGAGCGGCTCGTGTCCGACGTGGGCACGATCAAGATGGGCGATCCGGCGAACTTCGAGAACTTCATGGGCGCCGTCATCGACTCGAACGCCTTCAAGACGCACACCGATGCGATCGCCGAGGCGAAAGCGGCCGGGGCCGACATCGTCACGGGCGGCTCGACGGACGACTCCGAGGGGTACTTCGTCCAGCCGACGGTGATCGAGACCGGCGACAAGGGCTTCCGCCTGCTCCGCGACGAGCTCTTCGGTCCGATCGTGACGACGTACGTCTACGACGAGAAGCGGTGGGACGACACCCTCGAGCTCGTCGACGAGACGGCGCCGTACGCGCTCACGGGGGCGGTCTTCTCGACCGAGCGCTCCGCCATCCAGGACGCCCACGACAAGCTCCGCTATGCGGCCGGGAACTTCTACGTCAACGACAAGCCGACGGGCGCCGTCGTCGGCCAGCAGCCGTTCGGCGGCTCACGGGCGAGCGGGACGAACGACAAGGCCGGTTCGCTGTGGAACCTCGTTCGCTGGGTCACGCCGCGAACCGTGAAGGAGACCTTCGTCCCGGCCACCGACTACCGCTACCCGTTCCTCGCGCCTGATTCAGACGGCAAGAGCTAGGGCATAGCCGAGACATGGCCGTCCGTGTCCTGGACGGAGTCGATGCGTTTCTCGACCAGCTCGGGTCGGTGCACTTCCTGCCGCTCGCGCTCGCGATCGGGTGCCATCTCCTCAAGCTTGCGTGCACGAGCCGCGCGTGGCGCAACGTCCTCGCCGCCGCCTACCCGGACGAGCGCGTGCCCTGGATCTCGATCTACGGCGCGTACCTCGCCGGTGTCGGGATCAACGCGATCATCCCCGCCCGCGCCGGCGACGCGGTGCGGATCGTGCTCGCGCACCGCGCAATCCAGAACAGCACATACACGACCGTCGTGTCGAGCACGCTGGTCCTGAGTTTCTTCGACTTCTTCGCGGCGAGCCTCTTCCTCACGTGGGCCGTGACGCTGGGCCTCCTCCCCGGTCTCGACGTCCTTTCACGCCTCGAGAGCTTCGACTTCGCGTGGCTCCTCGCGCGCCCGCTGCTGTTCGACCTCGCGATCGCGACGGTGATCGTCGTGATCGGGCTCGTCGCGGTCTGGATCGCGGGGCATGTCGCCGACTTCCGCGAGCGCTTCGCCCAGGCATTCCGGGTCCTGTCGCCGCCTACTCGGTACCTCACCCGGGTCGTGCCCTGGCAGGCTGCGGACTGGAGCCTGCGCCTACTGACGATCTGGTTCATGCTCGCCGCGTTCGGCATTCCGCAGACGCTCGAGAACGCCGGCCTCGTGCAGGTGTCGTCGAGCGTGTCGACGCTCTTCCCGATCACGCCGGCCGGCGTCGGCACCGAGCAGGCATTCCTCCTCTACGTGCTCAAGGGCGTCGCGGCGGCGTCCGTCCTGCTCGCATTCAGTGTCGGCGCGAAGCTGACGATCACGGTCACGAACGTCATCGCGGGCTTCACGGCGATCGCGCTGACGCTGCGGACCGTCCGGTTCCGGAAGGCGCTCGGCCCGCCGCCGGCGGCCAACGGGGCCGAGTAGGCACGGCGATCAGCGCTCGCATGCGAGCGCTGCTTCAGGGGCTTCCCGCGCGTCCGGGATTCGCACTCGCGAATCCCGGACGCGCGCAGAAGTCAGGAGGGGCCGGCTTTGTGGAGCTGCGCGTACAGGTCGCGCGCAATCTTCTGCGGGAGGCCGGGAACTCCCTCGAGCTCCTCCTGCGAC
>DASTWH010000311.1:0-4896 GCA_035758735.1 Gaiellaceae bacterium | reverse complement strand
AACGCGCGCTCCTGAAGGCGAGCCCGCCGGCGCGGGCGGATGCGACCGACGTGAGCGAGCGCACCGCGGAGGTGCTCGTCCAGACCCTCCGGAACTTCGGCGTCGAGGCGACGATCGTCGGGACGATCTCCGGCCCGCGCGTCGTTCGCTACGAGCTGCAGCTCGCGCCCGGGACGAAGGTCTCGAAGGTCGCCGGGCTCCGCGACGACCTCTCCTACGCGCTCGCGACGACCGAGATCCGCATCCTCGCGCCGATCCCCGGCAAGCAGGCGGTCGGCGTCGAGGTGCCCAACCTCGCGCCGCGGATGGTGACGCTCGGCGACATCTACGACACGCTCCCCGGCTCGGCCAGCCCGCTCTCCGTCTGGCTCGGGAAGGACATCTCGGGGAACGCCGTCTGGACGGACCTCGCGCGCATGCCGCACCTCCTGATCGCCGGCACCACGGGCTCGGGCAAGTCGGGCTGCATCAACACGCTCCTCACGTCGATCCTGCTCCGCGCGACGCCGGACGACGTGCGGATGATCCTGATCGACCCGAAGCGGATCGAGCTCAACTTCTACGAGTCGATCCCGCACCTCCTGACGCCGGTCGTCTCGAGCCCGAAGGAGGCGTCGGCGGTGCTCCACAACGTCGTCGCGGAGATGGAGCGCCGCTATGAGCGCCTGTCGCTGATCCGCGCCCGGAACCTGCCCGAGGCGAACCGCGCCTTCAAGGCCCGCGGGGAGGACCCGCTGCCGTACCTCCTCGTCGTGATCGACGAGCTCGCCGACCTGATGATGGTGTCGCCCCAGGCGGTCGAGGACGCGATCATCCGGCTCGCGCAGAAGTCGCGCGCGGTCGGAATCCACCTCGTCCTCGCGACGCAGCGCCCCTCGGTCGACGTGATCACCGGGATGATCAAGGCGAACGTCCCGAGCCGGATCGCGTTCGCCGTGTCGAGCCAGACCGACTCGCGCGTGATCCTCGACGGGTCGGGCGCCGAGAGCCTGCTGGGCCAGGGCGACATGCTCTTCAAGCCGCTCGGCACGTCGCGGCTCCAGCGCGTGCAGGGCGCGTTCGTGACGGAGGACGAGATCGCGCTGATCGTCGAGCAGTGCCGCGCCCAGCGCGGCCAGCAGCTCGACGAGACGCTGCTCGAGATGCCCGAGGCCGCCCCGAGCGAGGACGGCGACGAGGACCTCGACTTCGACCCGGACGAGGATCCGCTGCTCGACAAGGCGATCGAGATCGTCGTGCAGACGCAGACGGCCTCGGTCTCGCTGCTCCAGCGCCGTCTCCGCGTCGGCTACACGCGTGCGGGCCGGCTGATCGACATGCTCGAGCGGCGCGGGATCATCTCCGGCTACGAGGGCTCGAAGCCGCGCCGCGTGCTCGTCGAGGAGCACCAGCTGGCCTCCGTGATCGGCCCCGTCTGACGCGCCTGCCGCGCGGATTTCCTCACACTCGGCCCGCCGCTTTCTTACAACCCGTCGGCCGGATCGCGTCTATCCTTCGGCCGTTGCGGCAGTGGTCCAACTTCGTGTTCAATCCCGCGTCACAGAGGCGGGAGGATCCGTCAAACGCACCATCAAGGAGGGTAAGTGGCGATTCGTAAATGGATGGTCGTCGCGTCGCTCGCGCTCGTCGCGGTCGTCGCGCTGACCATCGCCTCGATCGGGTCGGCCAAGCCGGCGGCGCCCGCGAAGTTCCGGGTAGCGCTCGTGACCGACATCGGCGGGCTCAACGACAAGGGCTTCAACGCCCTCGCGTACAAGGGCCTCAAGCAGGCGCAGTCGAAGTTCGGCGTCGAGGGGCGCGTCTTCATCTCGAAGAGCGCGGCCGACTACATCCCGAATCTGTCGACCGGCGCCACCCAGGGCTACGACATGGTCGTCGCGGTCGGCTTCCTCATGTCCGACTCGACCGCCGCGGTCGCGAAGCGGTTCCCGAACACCAAGTTCGCGATCGTCGACGTGAGCGCGCCCACGATGAAGGGCAAGCCCAAGAACGTCCGCGGCATCGTCTTCGCCGAGCAGGAGGCGGGCTGCCTCGTCGGCGTCGCCGCCGCGCGCACGTCGAAGACGAACGTGATCGGCTCGGTCGGCGGCCTCAAGATCCCGCCCGTCGACGCGTTCATCGCGGGCTACCAGTTCTGCGCGAAGAAGCTCAAGCCGAACATCACGACGCTGAACGGCTATTCGCAGGACTTCGTCGCCCAGGACAAGTGCAAGGAAGTCGCGCTCAACCAGCTCGGCGAGAACGCGGACGTCGTGTTCCAGGTCGCCGGCGGTTGCGGCCTCGGCGCGCTGCAGGCCGCCAAGGAGCAGAGCAAGTGGGGCATCGGCGTGGACAACGACCAGGGCTTCCTGGGCACCCACGTCCTCACGAGCGCCACGAAGAAGGTCGACTCGGGCGTCTTCCAGACGATCCAGCTCGCGCGCACCAACGCGTGGAAGGCCGGCGTCGACGGCGTCTTCAACGTCAAGAACGGCGGCGTCGGCTTCGGCAAGCTGTCGTCGAAGGCTCCGCAGCGGGTCGCGCTCGCGAACCTGCTCGGCAAGTGGTCGAAGGACATCGCGGCCGGCAAGGTCAAGCCGCCGCGCACCGTCAAGTAGGCAGGAGACGGATCCGAACGTCTGACGGGCGGGCCTCCGGGCCCGCCCGTCGCGTTCCGGGAGGCGTGTTTGACGACCCGCGCGAGTGGGTAGAGCGGACGCACAGGACGGCCAGACGAGCACGCCGTCGCCTTCGCCTTCGCCGTACCCGGTGTCTCCCTCCTCGCCGGGTGCGGCGGACGCGAAGGCTTTCGCTCGGCGGCAGCGCGGGCAGCGCCGTCGAGGTGTGAGCCGCCCGGCGAAACCATATGATCGCCCGGATGTCCGCCCGCGCCCAGGTGCTCGAGATGCGCAGCATCACGAAGCGCTTCCCGGGGATCGTCGCGAACGACGCCGTCAGCTTCGACCTCGTCGAGGGCGAGGTGCACGCGCTGCTCGGCGAGAACGGCGCCGGCAAGTCCACGCTCATGAACATCCTCTACGGGCTCTACCACCCGGACGAGGGCGAGATCTCGATCAAGGGCAAGCCGGTGCGCCTCGGCTCGCCGAACGCCGCGATCGAGGCGGGCGTCGGGATGGTGCACCAGCACTTCATGCTCATCCCGGTCATGACGGTGACCGAGAACATCGTGCTCGACGAGGAGCCGACCCGCTCGGGCGTCCTCCTCGACATGGGGGAGGCCGAGCGGCGCGTCCGCGAGATCTCGGACCGCTACGGGCTCGCGGTCGACCCCGGCGCGCGCATCCGGGACATCACCGTCGGCCAGCAGCAGCGCGTCGAGATCCTGAAGGCGCTCTACCGCGAGGCCGACATCCTCGTTCTCGACGAGCCGACCGCTGTGCTCACGCCCCAGGAGGCGAAGGAGCTCTTCGAGGTCGTCCGCTCGCTGACGGAGCGCGGCAAGTCCGTGATCTTCATCACGCACAAGCTGAACGAGGTGCTCGAGGTCGCGGACCGGATCACGGTTCTCCGACGCGGGAAGCTGATCGAGACGCTCCCGGCCGAGGGCGCGACGGAGGAGAGCCTCGCCCGCCTGATGGTCGGTCGGGACGTCCTCCTGCGCGTCTCGAAGACCGCCGCGCGGCCCGCCGACCCGCTGCTCCAGGTGCAGGATCTCCAGGTCTACGACGACCGCGGGATCGAGAAGGTGCGCGGCATCTCGTTCGAGGTGCGGGCGGGGGAGATCGTCGCGCTCGCCGGGATCGACGGGAACGGGCAGACGGAGCTGATCGACGGCCTGACCGGCCTTCGCGGCGTCGACGGCGGGTCGGTGAGCGTCGACGGGCACGACGTGACGGCCGAGTCGGCGGCAGGCCACCTCGAGGCGGGCATCGGGCACATCCCGGAGGACCGGCAGCGGCGCGGGCTCGTGCTCGAGTACTCGATCGCCGAGAACATCGCCCTCCACGACTACCGGTCGCCGCCGGCGTCGCGGTTCGGCTGGCTCTTCCCGGGTCGCCTCGTCCAGCGCGCGCGGACGCTGATCAAGGACTTCGACGTCCGCGGCGGCGGGCCGACGACGTTCGCGGGCGGGCTCTCGGGCGGCAACCAGCAGAAGGTGGTGCTCGCGCGCGAGATCGAGCGCGACCCGAAGGTGCTCATCGCCGCCCAGCCGACGCGCGGCCTGGACGTGGGCGCGATCGAGTTCGTCCATCGCCGCCTGATCGAGGAGCGCGACGAGGGCCGCGCGATCCTCCTCGTCTCGCTGGAGCTTGAGGAGGTCCTCTCGCTCGCCGATCGGATCCTCGTCATCTACGAGGGCCGCATCGTCGGGGAGTTCCCGCCGACGGCGACGGAGGAGGAACTCGGGATCGCGATGACCGGCGCCCGGCGCGGCGAGGTCGCCGCGTGAGCGAGGCCTCGTCCGGCCCTCCGCCGGTGCAGCCGTTCGGCCAGCAGGCGGAGCCGCCGCCCGACGAGCAGCGGCAGGGCTTCGCGCAGCGGCTCGCGCTCTCGCAGCGTGCGGGAGGGATCGTCGCGCCGCTCCTCACCGTCGTGATCGCCTTCGTGATGGGCGGGCTGGTCGTCCTCGTCACGACCGGCAAGAACCCGCTGAAGACCTACCAGGCGATCTTCGAGGGCGCGGGGCTGAACTGGTTCTTCCAGATCCCCTGGGACTTCGACTCGGTCGCGGCGTTCAACCTCCAGCAGACGCTGATCCAGACGACGACGTTCATTCTCGTCGGTCTCGCGGTGGCGTTCGCCTTCCGCTGCGGCCTCTTCAACATCGGCGGCCAGGGCCAGTACCTCGCCGGCGCGATCCTCGCGGTGTGGATCGGCTCGTCCTTCGGGGACATGAACCCGTACCTCCACGTCGGGCTCGCAATGGTGATCGGCACGGTCGCGGGCGCGGGGATC
>DASTWH010000140.1:0-2559 GCA_035758735.1 Gaiellaceae bacterium | reverse complement strand
CTTCGTGAACTACGAGACCGGGCGCGGGCGCACGCTGCTCTTGCGACGGTAGTGGGTGCCTGCCAGGAGCCCCAACGCGAGGAGCACGAGCCCGACCGGCGTAGAGCCCATCCCCGCCCGATATCTCGTCTGACGACGGTGGTACTGTGGTTCGGTACACAGCTCCCTCCTCCCGCCGCTTGAACTCACGATGAGTTGCGCCAGGTTCGAGCCATATCCGGAGGAGAGCTTTGATGGCAACGACCGCGAAGCCACGTGACAAGCTGCTCGCGACACTCGACGGGCTGCTGGATCAGGCCGTCAGGGTCGTGCCCCGACCACGCAACAACTTCTCGGCCGCGATTCGCGCAATGCATGACGGTCGTTACGACGCTACGAGGGATCGCTTTCGTCGGCTCGAGGTACATGAGTTATTGGCGAGGGACATCACGGCAGCGATCGAGGCGGGAGAGGCCACTGATCGTGCACCTGAGTTTCTCAAGCGCGTCTTGGTCCGACTGAGCACCGACTGAGCGCCGCACCATCCCGTTGTGGGGATCTCGCGAGCTCCTGCGGATCGAGGAGCGCGGGTTGGGGAGCAAGCGGGTGGAACTAGCGAGTTCTCTCCCGCTCCATCGCGATGATCCCAATGAGGAACGCGACGACGATGGCCACCGCGACCGCTTGTAGCAGCCATTCGGTGCCTGCGACGGCGAACACGACGAGGCTCGTGACGATCACGAAGAGTGTGAGGCACCCCCCGCAACCAAGACAACTCAGGCCGCCGTCGTTCTGACCTCGATCACCCACTGCCCGCCGATCCTAGACCGGTCTCCGAGCAAGTGGACGACTCGACCGTTCGTCGGATCAGCCACGACCGCACCCCTTCAGGGCGACTACGTCTCGGCTTTGGTGCGATCGGCGTGCCGCGGCACGAATTCCTTGCAGCTGGACGAGCCGCTGATCACACCGCGTACCAACCGACATCCACCCAGCGCCAGCGGCGGGAACATGAACTTGCACACGTCGCAGCGCACGTCGGGCGTCGGAGCAGGACCGTAGTCCGCGTCGCGTTTGGAGAGGCCCCAGATCTTCGTCATCCGACCTCCTTCGAGGCCGATCCTACTCCGTTGCGGTTCTGTCGGCTCGAGCCGGCTGACGGTCGTCGAATTCAGGCAACCGACCCAGCCCCCGGCCACTGGATTGCGGACACGTGCCAAGGGTACAAAGATGGTGGCGATGCCAGAGGCGTCCGTCATCGTCTACGAGTGTCCTGGGTGCGGCAACACCATTGAAGCCGGCGAGGACTACGTCGTCGCGCGCGAGTACCAGATTGCACCCGATTTCAGCCTGCACATGAAAGGGCACGAGGAGACCGTGAGGGCGATACGGAGGTTCCACGTCGAACACTTCCGTGGTCGCATCGGCGACTCCGTCTACGAGCTGGTCCACGACGCATCGCGGTAGCGGAGCGTCGCTCGCCGCATGCCATGACGACGGGCTCATCGCCCGCCGCCACGGCAGATTCATCGAACGGTCCGTTTAGCCAGGAACGTCTGGCTCTTCTAGTGGCCGTCTCGATCGCTGTCGCCGGGGATCATGTCTTCGACGGCGTCGGACACCTTGTCGGCAGCGTCGTGTGCGCCATCCTTCACGCGGTCGACGCCCTCCGCAGCTTCGTTCTTCGCGCGCTCGGCCGCACGGGATGCCTCGTCACGCGCATCGCGCGCCTCGTCGGTCACTTCATCGGTCTGGTCGTGCGGGGCAGTCTCGGTCATAGTGGTCCCTCCTAGGAGATTGGCTGGTCGAACGTGTGTACCCGGCCGTCTTCGCGCCGAAACGACCGACGGCTCGAGCCTCGTCGAGACCCCGCCGTGTCGGTGACCAGCGCTGCTGCCGCAAAGCGCGTGTCCGTGTCGGCTATTCGGAATCCTGAGCCGGGAAGATCACGGAAGGAACGTCCTCCTCGGCCGGATCCTTGTCTCTGACCACAATGTCGAAGAGCGTGACGATGATGCTCGCGAGCGGCACCGCCAGGATCACGGCAAACCCTCCGAAGACGACGCCGACCAACGTCACCGAGACGAGGACGACCAGCGGCGAGAGACCAACCGAATGCCCGAGGACCCGAGGAATGATGAGGTAGTCCTCGAGAAGGCGAACCCCCAGGACGAGGAGGCCGGCCACCACGGCGAGATGCGTGGAGACCGAAAGCCCGACGCCGATCGCGACGATGCCCGCGACGAGCGGTCCGATCACCGGGACGATCTCCACCAAGCCGGCAAACGCTCCAACGAGGAGCCAGTAGGGAAGCCCTATTGCCCAGAATCCCGCCGAGAGGATCGCCGCAACGATGACGATGAGGACGGCCTGCCCGCGCACGAACGCTCCGAGCCTCAAGTCGATGAGCTCCCAGGTGTCTCGCACCGTCTTTCGCTTCTGCCGCGGCAGAACCGAGCAGACGATGTCGATCGCTCGATCACGCTCGACGATCCAGTAGGCGGCCGTCGCGAACACGAAGAAGGTCCCGATAACCACCTCGAACGCCGTTCGACCGTACTCCACCGCGGGGTCGACGAG
>DASTWH010000038.1:0-2951 GCA_035758735.1 Gaiellaceae bacterium | reverse complement strand
GAGACGACCTACGCGCTGACGATGACCGGGCGCTGGGACGAGGCCGCCGCCACCTTCGACGACCTGCCCGAGGAACAGCTGCGCTCCAACTCCAACTTCGCAAGCGTGCTCAGCGGCGTCCTCGAGATCTTTCTCCATCGCGGCCAGATCGAGCGGTCTCGCGAGCTGCACTCGTGGTTCGACTACGTTCCGAGTGAAGACCGGCAGGGTCAGGCGATTCGAGCGGCGACGCAGGCCGCGCTCATGCACGCGGAGAGCAGGTTCGGTGAAGCCGTCGACGCCGGCTCGTACGCCGCCGGAGCCTCGGACGTACCGCAGGCCGTGAAGCAGGGCCTGGTCTGGGCCGTCGAGTCAGCGCTGGCCCTCGGCGAGCGTGGCCGCGCGGATGAGCTGCTTGCCGCGATCGAGGCGCGCCCGCCCGGGCTTCGGGCCCCGTTCCTCGAGGCGCAGACCCAACGCTTCCGCGCTCGGATGAACGACGATCCCGAGAGGTTCAAGGCCGCCGCAGCCGGCTTTCGTGAGTACGACCTCCCGTTCTGGCTCGCAGTCACGCTGCTCGAGCATGGTGAGCTGACAGGCGACGGCGCTCTCCTCGACGAGGCACGTGGCATCTTCGAGGAGCTGCAGGCGACTCCGTGGCTCGAGCGCGTCGACCGGACCACGAGCAGTTCGGCCGCCGCGACGCCCGCCTAGCCAGCTGTCGCGGGTTGGAGAACCGGCGCGCGCGGATACGTCTGCGACTAGGCTCGTGGACGTGGTGGGAAGGACGCGGTTGCGCCGAGCCGTGTGGATCGCGGCATGTCTGGCCGTGCTCTGCGGGACGCTCTTCTGGATGCTCCTGAACGTGGCTCCACTGCGCACCGCGCGGCTCGGCCCGTTCGCCCGCGGCATCATGACGCCGGCTGCGGCCCTCGCAGCAACGAGGCGCGAGCATCCCACGTCGAACTGGCCGATGTTCGGAGGATCGCCGTCACGCGTCCGCTTCTCCGCGTCGACCCTCAGACCGCCGTTTCGGATAGCTCGGGTGATACCCGGCGGGAGCTTGATCGAGATGCCCCCCGCCGTCGCGCAGGGGCGAGTCGTCTTCGGGACGCACGACGGGACCGTGATCGCGGCGCGGACCTCGGACGGAACCATCGTCTGGTCGAAGGATCTCCGGGGCTGTATCGCCTCGTCGCCGGCGGTGCGTGAGGGGATCGTGTACATCGGCTGGGCAGGGCCAGCTCCTTGCGGGAAGCGAAAGGACGGAACTGGCGGGGTTGTCGCGCTTGGGCTTCGAACGGGACGGGTCCTCTGGAAGTTCGGCACCGGAAGCGTCGAGGCGAGCCCGGCGATCGTGGCCGACCGGCTCTTCTTCTCCGCGTTCCGGAATCGGCGCGAGTCCACCGTCTACGCGATGAAGCTCGGCCCGAACCGCCATCTCGTCTGGAGCCACCAGCTCGCCACGAAGATCGCATCCAGCCCCGCGCTCCTCGGACGCCGGCTCTACATCGCTGCGTACGACCGAAGCGTGTACGGCTTCGACGCGTGGACCGGCCGGCTCAAGTGGCGCACCAGCGCGTACGCTGACGACGCCGAGACGAAGGTCCTCCTGAATCTTCGGAGCCTCGTTCGGCGGCGATCCTGGACGGAAGGCGGGTACTACGCAACGCCCGCGGTCGCCTACCGCCGCATCTACGCCGGCGTGATCGATGGCGTGTTCTCGGCGTTCGACATCGAGACGGGCGAGCATCGCTGGAGCCGTAAGCTTTCCGGCTCCATCTACGGCTCGGCGGCGCTGTGGAACGAGACCGCGTACGTCGGGACGACCTCCGGGACGTTGTACGCGTTGTCGGCGCTCACCGGCCGCACGCGCTGGCAGGTGGACCTCGGCGGCAAGATCCTCGGCTCACCAACCGTCACGAACGGCCGCGTCTACATCTCGACAACGAACCGCGAGACGTTCGCGCTCGCCGCGATGACCGGCCAGGTCGAGTGGCGTTACTGGGACGGCTACTACTCGCCGCTCGTCGTCGACGGCTCCCGCGGCTTCCTCGTCGGCAAAGGGCGGGTCTACCTGATCGAGAACGCCGCCGCGGGCGGCTTGCGCGACGTCCGAGCCAGCTGAAGCGAGGCTCATGCCCGGCGTCCGGGCAGCGGTCTAGCCTCGGGACGCATGCACCGCGGCTCACCGTTCGATCGCTTCGCCAGGCGCGGGGCGAGCTTCGCGGGGCACCCGATGGCGTTCGCCGCGGCCATCCTGCTGATCCTCCTCTGGCTCGTAAGCGGGCCGGTCTTCGGCTTCAGCAACACGTGGCAACTCGTGATCAACACTGCCACCACGATCGTCACGTTCCTCATGGTCTTCGTCATCCAGAACACGCAGAACCGGGACGGCGAGGCGGTCCAGATCAAGCTCGACGAGCTCATCCGCGCCCTGGAGGGCGCACACAACAGCCTGCTCGACCTCGAGGAGCTCTCGGAGAAGGAGCTGGCGACGTTTCGTAAGAAGTACCTCGAGCTTGCCCGCAGCGCTCGCGACGAGTTCCGCAGCGCGTCGGCGGAGACCGGCACGCCGCGCGTGGAGTTCCCCGAGCCGAGCTGAGCTGAGCCGGGGCGGAGCTGGACGGGCTACGCGGCCGCCGCGGCGCGCTCGGCGAGCACCGCGCGCAGGAACTGGCCGGTCGCGGATTCCTCGACGTCCGCGATGTCCTCGGGCGTCCCCGTCGCGATGACCTCGCCGCCCTCGTCGCCGCCCTCCGGGCCGAGGTCGACGATCCGGTCGGCGGACTTGATGACGTCGAGGTTGTGCTCGATCACCACGACGGTGTTGCCCTGGTCGACGAGCCGCCCGAGGACGTCGAGGAGCCGCTCGACATCCGCGAAGTGCAGGCCGGTGGTCGGCTCGTCGAGGATGTAGAGCGTGTCGCCGGTGGCGACCTTCGAGAGCTCGGTGGCGAGCTTGACCCGCT
>DASTWH010000414.1:0-2845 GCA_035758735.1 Gaiellaceae bacterium | reverse complement strand
CTCGATGTCCCACGTCCTCGCGTACTCCTCCGCCCGCGCCTGGTCGCGGCTCGCGACGGCGACGAGCTCGACCTGCTCGGACGCGTGCGCGCCCGGGATGACCTTCCGGTTGATGTCCGCGGTCGACACGATGCCGAGCCTCATCCCCACGACGTCTCCTTCATCGGCCGCAGCGCGGTCTCGAGGATGCGATGGCTCCGGGGGCGCGTGACGCAGAAGAGGACGACCTCGGCCACCTCCTCGGCGGTCATCATCCCTTCGAGGACGTCCGGCGTCCTCCCGTAGCCGTCCTCGAGCGCGAAATCGGTCGCGACGCCGCCCGGGCAGACGTTCGTGCAGCGCACGCCGTGCTCGCGGAGCTCGTGGTCGAGGGCGCGTGTGAGCCCCACCTGGCCGAACTTCGACGCGCAGTAGACGGCCTCGCCCGGCAGTCCACGCCGTCCCGCCTCGGAGGCGACCGTGACGAGGTCGCCTTCGCCGCTCGCCACGAGGTGCGGGATTGCCGCACGGGCCGCGTAGATCGTGCCCTTGAGGTTGACGTCGATCATCTCATCGAGGTGGTCGAGCGGCGTGTCGACGAGCGTGTGGTACGACCCGACGCCCGCGTTGGCGACGCAGATGTCGAGCCGGCCGAAGCGCTCGACCGTCTGCGCGACCGCGTGCTCGACTTGCTCGTTGTCGCGAACGTCGCAGCGAAGCCCGATCGCGTTCGGCAGACCAAGGTCGTCTCCGCTGCGCGACGCGAGCCCGACCGCCACGCTCTCGTCCGAGAGCGCTCGCGCCACGGCTGCGCCGATCCCACGACTCGCGCCCGTGACGAACGCCACCTTGCCGTCAAGCCTCATCCTGCTCCTCCACTCCTCTGATGGCGGGGTACAGCGCCCGGTAGCGAGCGTATCCGTCTGTGTAGACCCGCGCCCACGCAGCGTTCGGCTCCACCGTCTCGCGGACGCGAACGCACGCAGCAACCGCCTCCTGCGCACTATGGAAGGTCCCGCTCGCGACCCCGGCGAGCAGCGCAGCGCCGTACGCCGAGCCCTCGTCGACGACGCAGCGCTCGAGTGGCAGGTCGAGCACCGAGGCGACGATCTCGAGCCACAGGCGGCTTCTCGCTCCACCTCCGGAGGCTCGGCCCTTCGCCGGCGCCACACCGAGGTCGCGGAGGAGCTCGAGCGAGTCGCGCAGCCCGTAGGCCACGCCTTCGAGGACGGCACGCGCGAGCGCGGCGCGACCGTGGCGGAGCGCGAGGCCCGTGAACGAGCCCGTCGCCTCCGGGTCGGCGTGGGGCGTGCGCTCGCCCTGCAGGTACGGAAGGAAGGTGACGCCGTCCGCGCCGGCGTCGGAGGTGGCCGCCTCGGCCGTGACGTCCTCGAAGGTCGCGCCGGGCGCGAACGCGTCGTGGAACCACTGGAGCGCACCTGCGGCGTTGAGCATGACGCCCATCGCCTCCCACGTGTCGGGGACGGCGTGGCAGAAGGCGTGCACGCGCGCGTGCGCGTCGTGCGCGTACTCGGGGAGGGCCGTGAGGACGACACCTGACGTCCCGAGAACGATCGACGCCAGGCCGGGCTCGACGACTCCGACGCCGAGCGCCGCAGCCTGCTGGTCGCCCGCCCCAGCGTTCTCGGTCGACTCGGCGACGGGCGGCAGCCCTTCGCGCGGGATCTCGAGCGCTGCGAGCACGTCGTCGCTCCAGCGCCTGTTGGCGACGTCGAAGAGCAGCGTGCCGGACGCGTCGGCGGCGTCGATCGCCCACTCGCCGGTCAGCCGGTAGCGGACGTAGTCCTTCGGGAGGAGGATCCGATCGATCCGCGCGTACACCTCCGGCTCGTGGCGCCGGAGCCACAGGATCTTGGGCGCCGTGAACCCGGTGAGGGCGCGGTTCCCGGTGAGCGCGATGAGGCGCTCGAGCCCGACGCGCTCCTCGATCTCCGCACACTCGGCGGCCGTGCGCTGGTCGTTCCAGAGGATCGCCGGCCGGAGCACCTCGCCGTCCGAGCCCAGGCAGACGAGGCCGTGCATCTGGCCCGAGAGGCCGACCGCCGGCGCCTCGAGCGCGAGGCGCCCGAGCGCGGCCGTGCTCGCCTCCCACCAGTCCTCCGGGTCCTGCTCCGACCAGCCCGGCCTCGGCGAGGAGATGCCGTAGTGCTCCTCCGCCGACGCGAGCATCTCTCCCTCCGCCGAGATGGCGAGCGCCTTGACGCCGGTCGTGCCGACGTCGAGGCCGACGAGCGCTTCGGTCACGCGCCGAGCGCGGCGTACACGAGCTCGTAGGCGCGTACGGCGTCCTTGCGCGCCTGCGCCTCGCGCAACGCTGCGTCGTCGATCTTCGCCGCCACCGAGTCGATGAACCGCCACTGCAGTACGCTGCGGCGAACCGCCTCGACGGCGTCCTCCGTGTACGGGTAGAGGTCGAAGCCGAGCCGCTCGCCGTTCGAGCCGTAGCCCACCCGGCGGAGCTCGAGTGCGAGCTCGAGCGTCTCCATGAACGCCGTCGCGCCGACCATGTTGTCGTCGTCGAACGTGCCCCAGCCCGAGTTCGCGTGCTGGTGTCCGAGGAGACCCTCGGCGGCGAGCATCGCCGCGTACTCGGCGAGCGACTCGCCGTTCATGATCAGGTGCTGCCAGTCCATGTTGACCTGGACGTTGGTCAGCCCCCGCTCGCGGAGCTTGTGGATCACGTGCAGTGTCATCCCGATGTTCCGCATCAGGATCTTCATCGCGGGCTCGGAGTTCTTGTGCTCGAGGAACAGCTTCACGCCGTGCTTCGCGCACACCTCGGCCGCCTCGGCGAGGCCGTCGAGGAGCCACGCCCACGACTCTGCGTAGGGGGTCTGGAAGGGGT
>DASTWH010000410.1:0-14808 GCA_035758735.1 Gaiellaceae bacterium | reverse complement strand
CGATGATCTTCGAGTACCCCGTGCACCGGCAGACGTGCCCACCGAGCGCACTCTGGATCGCCTCGGGGTCGTCCGAGCCGCCGCCGTCGATGTACGCCTGCGCGGCGAGCAACATCCCGGAGGTGCAGAAGCCGCACTGCGCGGCGTAGTAGTGGACGAACGCCTGCTGGATCGACGAGAGATGCTCGGGTGCGCCGAGGCCCTCCACGGTCGTGATCGTGGTGCCCTCCGCGTAGCCGACCGGGAGGAGGCACGAGCGCCGCGGCTCGCCGTCGACGAGCACGGTGCAGGCGCCGCAGCCGCCCTGGTGGCAGCCCGCCTTCGGGCCGGTGACGCCGACCTCGAGCCGGAGCACGTCGAGGAGCGGGGTGAGCTGCGAGCTTCCGACCTCGTGCGAGACGCCGTTGACCGTGAGGTTCATGCGGACTCCTTCAGCTCGTCGAGGACACGGCGCACGAGGACCGGGAGAACCTTCGACCGGTACCAGGCCGAGGCGAGGGCGTCGTCGTGGGGCGAGACGTCTTTGAGAGCCGCCTCGGCGTCGCCGCCCTCGGCCGAGGTGAGCCGTTGGCCGTGGGAGCCGGCTCCCGTCGCCGCGAGGCGGACGGTGCCGTCCGCCGCTCGCGCGCCGGAGACGGACAACGCCGTGTAGTCGTGCGTGTGCGGGCGGTCGAGGCCGGCGTACGCGCCCGCCGCCGGCTCGTCGAAGCTGACGCTGAGGAGAAGGCGCTCGCCGCGCCTCGGGAGGAAGTCCTCGAGCGGCTCCTCCGCGACCTCCCCGTTGGAGGCCGAGCGCACCGTCGCGCCGAGCGCGAGGAACGCGCCCTGGAGGTCGCCTCTCGGTGCCTCTGGGCTCTCGCCGGCGCAGAGGTTCCCTCCGACGGTCCCCTGCGAGCGGATCTCGAGGTCGGCGACGTTCGCAGCGCACGACCCGAGCGGCGCGGGCATGTCGACCAGCGCTTGCACCGACGTCGTCGCGCCGACCGTCACGCGCGAGCCGTCCTTGCTCACGCCCGACAGACCGGCCCGGCCGAGGAGCATCGCCCTCTTCGGCTGGCGCCGACGGTACGTCAGGTCGGGAACGACGATCGTCCCGCCGCCCACGACGAGCACGTCCGTGCCGTCACCGAAGGCCGCGATCGCCTCGTCCTCGGACGTCGGCGTCACCACCTCCGCCACGGCGTCCACCGCCACACTCGCTGCAGCCATCACCCCACCCTTCTCGGTCGCAGATCAGTGCGTCGAGTCTAATCTCGTCGCGGCGGGGCGTGGAAGGCACGTGTGTACGCTGCGAGCGTGAGTTTCCGCACGATCGACGAGCTCGAGGTGGCCCTTCGCGAGGCCGACTATCTGCCCGATCGAGGTCTGGCGACGGCGCTCTTCCTCGGGCTCGCACTCGAGAAGCCTGTGCTCCTCGAAGGCGAGGCGGGCGTCGGCAAGACGGAGGCCGCGAAGGCGCTCGCGACGGCCCGCGACGCGCGGCTCATTCGCCTGCAGTGCTACGAGGGTCTCGACGTCTCCCATGCGGTGTACGAGTGGAACTACCCACGCCAGCTCCTGCACATCCGCGCGGCGCAGGAGGGCACGGTCTCGGAGGAGGAGCTGTTCGGGCCGGAGTTCCTCATCCGTCGTCCGTTGCTCGAGGCGATCGACTCGGACGAGCCTGTCGTGCTCCTCATCGACGAGATCGACCGCGCCGACGAGGAGTTCGAGGCGTTCCTGCTCGAGGTGCTCTCGGACTTCCAGATCACGATCCCGGAGCTGGGGACGATTCGAGCCCGGCGCAAGCCCGCGGTCATCCTCACGTCCAACCGGACGAGAGAGCTCCACGACGCGCTCAAGCGGCGCGCCCTCTTCCACTGGATCGGGCACCCCTCGATCGAGCGCGAGGTCGAGATCGTGATGCTGCGCGTTCCCGGGATCCCCGAGGCCCTCGCGAAGGAGGCGGCCGCCTTCGTCCGCGGCCTGCGCGGGCTCGATCTCGCGAAGCCGCCGGGCGTCGCCGAGACGATCGACTGGGCGCAGGCGTTGGCCGCGCTCGGCCGGGAGGAGATCGACGCGGAGGTGGTGGAGCAGACGCTCGGATCGGTGCTGAAGTACCGCGAAGACATCGAGACGGTGCGTGACGAGACCCTCGTGGGCCTCATCGAAGAGGCACGCGCCACCGCCAACCGTTGACGACGTCGCTGCCATCTCGATCGCGGCCGCGAAGCGGTCGCGCTTCAGGGGTCTTGGCGCGACCGGAATCCGCACTCGCGGATTCCGGTCTTGCGCGATAGGTGCAGTGCAAGGCGGGGCCATCGTCCGGCACGTCGTGACCTTCGGCCGCGTGCTGCGCGAGGTCGGGATCGAGGTCGGCCCCGGGCGTGTCGAGGACGCGGTTCGCGGTCTCGGGGCCGTCGACCTCACGCGCCAGGACGACGTCTACTTCACGCTCCGCCAGACCCTTGTGTCGCGCCACGACGAGCTCGAGCTGTTCGACCGGGCATTCGTCGCGTGGTTCCTGCGCGGTCCGGTCGCGCCGCTCGTCCGCCAGAAGCAGACGCGCCGCTTCACCGATCGCGTCGCGCGGGACACGCTCGAGACGGGCACCGACGACGCCGACGACGCGGATCCGTCGTCGACCCCGCACGAGCTCGGCGCCTCCGGTCACGAGCTCCTCCGGGAGAAGGACTTCGCCGAGATGACGCCCGAGGAGTTCGAGCGGGTGCGCAGGCTCATGGCGGCGATCGCGCGCACAAGACCGCGCCGGCAGTCACGGCGGCGCACGCCGGACACGCGCGGCGACCGACTCGACCTGCGACGCCTCTGTCGCAAGTCGCTCCGCTCCGGGGGCGAACCGATCGAGCAGCCGTGGAAGTCGCGCAAGGTCGTCCCCCGCAAGCTCGTGGTGCTCTGCGACATCTCCGGGTCGATGGACGCATATGCGCGAGCGCTCCTCTTCTACCTTCACGCGATCGTCGGCTCGGGCGGCGGAGTCGAGGCGTTCGCGTTCGGGACCCGCCTCACGCGGCTCACGTCGGATCTGGAGACGCGCGATCCCGAGGCGGCGCTCGCCCGGGCGAACGAGATCGCGGTCGACTGGGGCAGCGGCACCCGGATCGGAGGCTCGCTCGCGGAGTTCAACGCGATCTACGGGCGGAGGGCGCTCTCGCGCGGCGCGGTCGTCGTGATCGTCTCGGACGGGTGGGAGCGCGACGACCCGGATCTGGTCTCCCGCGAGATGGCGAAGCTCGCGCGCGCCGCGTACGCGGTCGTTTGGGTCAACCCGCTCAAGGGGAACCCCGAGTACCAGCCGCTCGCGGGCGGAATGCGAGCGGCGTTGCCGTTCGTTGACCGTTTCCTGCCCGGCCATAATCTCCGGAGTCTCGAAGAGCTCGGCGCGGTGCTGGCCGGAATCGAAAGGAGGCACGCAGCGTGAAAGAGATCCTTCCCGAGATCGACCGCTGGAAGGAGGACGGCGAGAAGGTCGTCGTCGCCACGGTCGTCGCGACGCGCCGCTCGGCGCCGCGTCCGATCGGCGCCAGCCTCGCGATCTCCGAGTCCGGGAAGATGTGCGGCTCGGTCTCCGGCGGCTGCGTCGAGAGCGACGTCTTCGAGAACGCCCAGGAGGTGCTCGCGACCGGCGAGCCGAAGCTCCTGTCGTACGGCATCGAGGACGATCTCGCGTGGAGCGTCGGGCTGCCGTGCGGCGGCGAGATCGACGTGTTCCTCGAGCGGGTCGAATGAGCCTGATCCACCGGCTCGCGGAGCTCCGCGAGTCCGAGGAGCGCGGCATCCTCTTCACCGCGGTCGAGGGCGATGCCGCGGGCACGAAGGTGCTCGTCCTCGAGTCGGGCGAGCGGATCGGCGACGGGCTCGAGGAGGCGGTCGCGCAGTTCGACGAGCTCATCCGCCGCGCGCGCAACACGCTCCTGACGCTCGACGACGGCTCGAAGGTCTTCGTCGAGTGGTACGGGCCGCCGCCGCGGCTCTTCGTCTACGGCGCGGTGGACACTGCGGAGGCGATGTGTCGGGCCGCGAAGCTCCTCGGCTGGCACGCCATCGTCGCCGATGCGCGAGCGAAGTTCGCGACCCGTGAGCGGATCCCGTCGGCGGACGAGCTCATCGTCGAGTGGCCGCAGGAGGCGCTGGCACAGGTGCGGCCCGACCACCAGACGGCGATCGTCGTCCTGACGCACGACGACAAGTTCGACGAGCCCGCACTCATCGGCGCGCTCGAGACCGAGGCGTTCTACATCGGGGCGCTCGGATCGCGTCGGAATCAGGAGCGTCGCCGCGAGCGGCTGCTCGAGGCAGGTGTCCCGGAGGCCGCGATCGACCGGATCATGGGGCCGTGCGGCCTCGACATCGGCGCCGACACGCAGGAGGAGACGGCGCTCTCGATCCTGGCGGAGATCCTCGCCGTTCGCGGGCAGCGCGAGGGTGGGTTCCTGAAGGACGCGAAGAAGCGCATCCACGTCGAGGTCGAGTAGGCATCGCGCGGGTCGTCTGGCTCTCGGTCGCGCCCGTCAAGTCGCTCCGCCTCGCGTCGGTCGACTCGGTCGAGCTCGACCTCCTCGGCATCCGAGGCGATCGCCGCTTCTACCTCGTGGACGACGAGGGGGCGCTCCTCAACGCGAAGCGTGCTCCCTCCCTGCTCGCCGTCCGTGCGGAGCTCGACGACGGGCGTCCGCTCCTTCGCTTCCCCGACGGGAGCGACATCGTCGGGGACGTGGAGCTCGGTCCGCGAATCGTGACGAGCTTCTTCGGCCGACCGGTCGAGGGCCGCCTCGTCGAAGGCCCGTGGAGCGATGCGCTGAGCGCGTACGTCGGCCGGCCCGTTCGGCTCGCCCGTACCGAGCGCGAGGGCGACGGCGTCGATCGCGGGCGGCTCGCCGGGGCCACGCTCGTCTCGACCGGATCGCTCGACGCCTTGCGGGACGCGGCAGGGGAGAACCAGCCCGTCGACGGCCGCCGGTTCCGGATGACGATCGGCATCGACGGCGTCGAGCCGCACGCCGAGGACCGGTGGATCGGCGGCCGTGTACGCGTCGGAGCCGCCACCGTCGCCGTTCGCGAGCACGTGGGTCGCTGTGCCGTGACGACGCTCGACCCCGATCGCGGTGTCCGCGACCTCGACACGCTGGGCACCATCGCCGCGTATCGCGGTGACGTGCCGACGCGCGAGCCGCTTCCCTTCGGCGTGTGGTGCGAGGTGGTCGAGCCGGGGCGGGTCGCGGTCGGCGATCCCGTCGAGCCGGCTCAGTCGTAGCGCTCGCGCGCGAGCTCGAGCAGCTTCACGACGGTGTTCCAGTTGCGCTGCGTGCCGCGAACGCCGAGCGTTCGCTCCAGGTAGTCGCCGGTGAGCTTCGTCCGTCCCGCGCCGTTTCCGAGGTGCAGGTAGAGCTCGCGGCCGACGAGCTCGAACGCGTCGGGCGGCGAGCGATCGGGGTCGAGGCGTGCCGCGTCCTTCGCGGCCGGCCTTCGATCGAGGAAGACGACGTGGACCTTCGCCGTGTCCGCGAACGGGCTCGAGTCGGCGACCTTCGCGAGCTCGGCCGGCGTCCGGAGCAGGACGGCCGGGCGTACGCCGAACGCATCGGCGATCGCGTCCTCCATCTTCGCCGGCAGTGACTTCACCGGCGCCTGCGAGCGGAAGAGGACGTTCCCGCTCTGGATGTACGTCGTGACGTCATCGAGGCCCATGTCCTCGAGGACGGAGCGCAGCCCGGCCATCGGAACGCTGTTGCGTCCTCCGACGTTGATGCCGCGCAGGAGTGCGACGAGGGTGCGACGCGCGCTCATCCCGGCGACCCAGTCTTCCAGGCGGCGGCACTAGAGTCGTCCCGTGATCGCCATCGTCACGGGCGCGGCACGTGGGATCGGGGAGGCGATCGCGCGTCGGCTCCATGCCGACGGGTACGAGGTCGCGCTCGCGGACATCGCCGACGCGGAGCCCGTCGCCTCCGACCTCGGCGAGGGCGCGCGTGCGCACGCGCTCGACGTGCGCGACCCCGCGTCGTGGGAGCGGTTGGTCGCGGAACTCGACGGCGACGTCTACGCGCTCGTGAACAACGCGGCCCGCACCGAGTTCCGCTCGTTCTGGGAGATCGACGTCGACGAGTGGGACGACGTCCTCGCGACGAACCTTCGTGGCACGTACCTCGGCTGCCGCATCGTCGGCCACGCGCTGCGCAAACGCGGCGGCGGGCGCATCGTCAACCTCGCGAGCGATGCCGCCTTCGCGGCGAGCGGCGGTTCCGGCGTGCACTACGCGGCGTCGAAGGCGGGGGTCGTCGCCGTCACCCGTCGGGCGGCGACCGAGCTGGCGTCGCACGGGGTCACGGTGAACGCCGTCGCGCCGGCGGCCATCGACGGGCCGCTCGCGCGCTCGGTGCTCCGTGACCGACTCGACGAGAAGCTGGCCGACATTCCCGTCGGGCGGCTCGGGCGAGCGGAGGAGGTGGCGGCGATCGTCGCGTTCCTCCTCTCCGACGACGCGGGCTACGTCACGGGTGCGACGCTCGACGTCAACGGTGGCGTCGTGATGCGGTAAGGATGTCGGTGGCGTGCACGGTCTGATCTTCGCCTCGTTCCGCGACTACCTCCACACCGAGCACGGCGCGGACGTCGCCCTCGACGTGACGGCGGACGAGCCGCAGTACACGCTGAGTGACGCGTATCCGGACGAGCAGTTCCTCGCGCTGTTCGGGCATGCGTGCACGCGAACCGGCATGTCTCCGGACCAGATGCTCTTCGACTTCGGCGTCTTCACCGCCGCGACGACGTTCGCGCGCCTGTACTCCGTCCTCTTCAAGCTCTCGCCCTCGGCACGCGAGTTCCTGCTGACCGTCGAGACGCCGATCCACGACACCGTCCGCGTGGCGATGCCCGATGCCCAGCCGCCGAAGCTCGCGGTGACGGATCTCGGGGAGGACGGTCTGGAGATCGTGTACACGTCCCCTCGCCGCCTCTGCGTCCTCCTGCGCGGCCTCGTCGAGGGCACCGGCCGCATCTACGACGAGACGATCCACGTCGAGGAGCCGGAATGCATGCATCGCGGTGATCCGGCATGTCGCGTCGTGCTCACGTTCCCGTGACGGCGCGCGCTCCGCTTTCCCGAGCCGGGAACGCGTATTAGAGTCGCGTCGATCCATTCCGCCACGAAAGGGGGCACGGTGACGAGCACCGAGACAGGCCTCGGCATCGAGGCGAAGTCGGACGCGATCTACGAGCTCGTCGAGGAGGGGTCGAAGGTCGAGCGGCTCGCAACCGGCTTCACGTTCACGGAAGGGCCGATCTGGCACCCGAAGGAGCACCATCTCCTCTTCTCCGACATGCCGGGCGACGTGAGGCGCAAGTACACGCCCGACGGCACGGTCGTCGAGGTGAGGAACTTCTCGAACAAGTGCAACGGGATGACGTACGACGCCGACCTCAACCTGCTCGTGTGCGAGCACGTGACGAGCTCGCTCGTCCGCGAGAACACGGACGGCACGCGCGAGATCATCGCGCAGGAGTTCGAGGGCGAGGAGCTCAACAGCCCGAACGACGTCTGCGTGCATTCGAGCGGAGCGATCTACTTCTCCGACCCGTGGTACGGGCGCTTCCCCGGCTTCGGACATCCGCGTCGGCGGCGACTCGGCTTCCAGGGGGTGTATCGGATCCCCGCGGGCGGCGGCGACCTCGAGCTCATCGTCGAGAGGGACGAGTTCGAGATGCCGAACGGCATCTGCTTCAACCCGGACGAGACGCTCTTCTACATCAACGACACGCCAGGGGCGTACATCAAGGTCTACGACGCCGCACCCGACGGGGCGATCTCGAACGGTCGCATGTTCTTCGAGGGCGTCGGGACCGGCGTGATCGAGGAGGGCATCCCGGACGGGATGAAGTGCGACGAGCGCGGGAACATCTGGGTCACCGGCCCGGGCGGGGTCTGGGTCATCTCGGCCGAGGGCGAGCACCTCGGCACGATCCTCGTCCCCGAGAACACCGGGAACATGACGTGGGGCGGCGAGGACTGGCACACGCTCTACATCCCGAGCTCCACATCGCTGTACTCCATTCGGACGATCGTCGGGCCGCGACACGAGCCCTACATGGGTTAGGAGGCGATTGATGAACGACGAAGGCCTGAGCCTGGACGCGTCGCGCTGCGTGATGCTGATCCAGGACCTGCAGAACGACGTGATCATCGAGGGCGGCGCGTTCGCGGAGTCGGGCTCGCCGCAGCACGCGAATGACCAGAACGTCGTCGAGAACGTGCGGAACCTCGCCGACGCCTGCCGGGGCGCGGGCATCCCGGTGATCCACGTCTG
This sequence comes from Gaiellaceae bacterium, assembly GCA_035758735.1. Taxonomy (GTDB): domain Bacteria; phylum Actinomycetota; class Thermoleophilia; order Gaiellales; family Gaiellaceae; genus GMQP-bins7. The sequence continues at coordinate 6,505 of DASTWH010000410.1, read as the reverse complement.
GTACATCGTCGAGGAGGGCGCGCCGGGCCTGAAGCTGAACGCGCCGCTCTTCAACGGCGTGAAGGACGCGAGTGCATTGGTGCGAGGCACGTGGGGCGCGGCACCCGCGGACGGGCTCGAGCCGAAGGACGGCGACTTCATCGTCGAGAAGATGCGGATGAGCGCCTGGCAGGGCACGAGGCTCGAGAACCTGCTCGCGGGCTTCGGCCGCGACACGATCATCGTCACCGGCGCCTGGACGAACATGTCCATCGAGCACACGTCCCGAACGGGCGCCGACAAGGGCTTCGTCATGGTCGTGCCCGAGGACGGCTGCTCCACCATGAACGCGGACTGGCACAACGCGTCGATCAACTACGCGTTGCAGAACGTCTCCACCGTGACCACCTGTGCGGCGGTGACGGAAGCGCTCGCCGGCGTCCCCGCCGGCGTGTAACGGCACCGAGGAGGGTGGCCGTGGTCTGCGGCCAACGGTCACCCTCCGAGCCGTCTCGGCTCAGTCGAAGCCGACATGCACGGTCTCGGCGTTGTCCTGTCCGAGCACACCTGGCTCGAGGGAGGCGATGAACCAGCGACCTCGCGACGTCGCCTCGAAATGCTCGTCGGCGACGGTCACGGTCGCACCGCTCGCCGAAGCGGGGAGGACGCCCACGACGAGCGGCGGCCTGCGACCCCCGTCCGGGATGACGAGCACCCAGGAGCCGGTCACTTCGGTTCCGTCCCCGGCGAAGCAGGTGCTCCCGGAGCCGTAGAAGAACCCGCCGACGTTCGCGCAGATCGTGCCCGGCATGTCTCCCGGCTCGGCGACGACGTCCACGGGATCCCCCGCGTCAGTGGAGTAGACGTGGCCGAGAGCGATCTCGACGCCTTCGGCTCCATCGCTTTCGGAGCGCGTCGCCAGGACGAGCCCACCGACGAGTACGACGGTCGACGCGATCACGAGGAGGCTCCTCATCTCAGTCGGTGTCGGGCGCCGAACTCGCGCTCGAGAGCGGCGAACGTCGCCGCGAACGCACGCCGGATCCCACGAGGCAGCAGCACGCGGTCGAGGAGGCTGGAGACGCCGCCGCGCGGCTCGTACTCGACGACGAGCCGGTAGACGAATCCGTCCGCCTCGGGCTCGAAGCGGCGCTCGTGCCGGGCGTCGGGCAACCCCGGTTGCGTGCTCGTGTAGGCGACCAACCGGTTCGGCTCGAACTCGGTGATCGTCATCGTCAGCTCGCGCTCGCGGCCGAGGATGCGGGTGACGAGCACGGCGGTATCGCCTGTCGCGCCCCAGCTCGACCCCGGCTCCAGCCGGACGTATCCCGGCCAGAACGTCGGCCAGTTGGCCGTGTCGGTGATGAAGGCGAAACCCTGCTCGACCGGCACGCGGTAGCGGTGGGAGCTCTCGACGCGCATCGCCGTCAGCCCTCGGCGCGCCAGCGCTCCTCGTAGTCCTCGCGGACCGGAGTGAAGACGTCCAGCACGAGCGCGCCGTCGGGGCCGCAGTAGGCGGAGTGCTCCACGCCGCCGGGGAGGACGTACGCCTCGAACGGCCCCAGCTCGTGCGCCACACCGTCGACGACGAGCGCCTGCATCCCCTCGAGGACGATGCCGAGCTGCTCGTGCGGGTGGCTGTGCAGCGGCACGGTCGACTCCGGCTCGAAGCGGATGAGGTTCAGCATCGCGCCCTCGCCGAAGAGGGGCTGCCCGGTGACGCCGGTGGCGAGCTCGAAGGCGCGGATCCCGTCGAGACGTACGAACTGCGGCTCCATCCGGGTCGATTATCGTTGCCCGCGTGACCGCGGTCGAGGTTCCGCTGCTCCGTCGGCAGGCATACGTGGACGGCTCCTGGGTCGACGCCGACTCGGGCGAGACGTTCCCGGTCCTCAATCCGTCGACGGGCGAGACGCTCGCCGAGGTGCCGCGGATGGGCGGCGACGAGACGCGCCGGGCGTTGGCGGCCGCGGAACGGGCGCTGCCGGCGTGGAAGGCACGCACCGCGAAGGACCGCGCGCGCATCCTGCGCCGCCTCGCCGACCTCATGCTCGAGCGCGAGGACGACCTCGCGCGGCTCATGGTGCTCGAGCAGGGCAAGCCGCTCGCCGAGGCCCGCGTGGAGGTCGCATACGCGGCGTCGTTCTACGAGTGGTTCGGCGAGGAGGCGAAGCGCGTCTACGGCGACACGGTCCCGACGCCGTGGCCCGACAAGCGGATCCACGTCACGAAGGAGCCCGTCGGGGTCACCGCGGGTATCACGCCGTGGAACTTCCCGGCGGCGATGCCGACCCGGAAGTCGGCGCCGGCGCTCGCGGCCGGCTGCACGATGGTGCTGAAGCCCGCCGAGCAGACACCGCTGTGCGCGCTCGCCGTCGCTGCGCTCGCGGAGGAGGCCGGCGTGCCTCCGGGCGTCTTCTCCGTGGTGACCGGCGACGCGAAGGACGCTCCACGGATCGGCTGGGAGATGACGTCGAGCCCGGGCGTGCGCAAGCTCGGGTTCACCGGCTCGACGGAGGTCGGGAAGCTCCTCATGGCGCAGTGCGCTCCGGGCCTCAAGAAGATCTCGCTCGAGCTGGGCGGGAACGCGCCGTTCGTCGTCTTCGACGACGCAGACCTCGACGCCGCCGTCGCGGGCGCGATCACGTGCAAGTTCCGCAACTCGGGGCAGACGTGCATCTCCGCCAACCGGATGCTCGTGCAGGAGGGCATCTACGACGACTTCCTGGCCGCGTTCACGGACGCCGTGAGCGCGCTCAAGGTCGCCGACGGGTTCACCGACGGCGTGAACGTCGGGCCGCTCATCGACGAGCCCGCGATCGAGAAGGTCGAGCGGCACGTCGCAGACGCGGCGGAGCGTGGCGCTGACGTGCTCGTCGGCGGCGAGCGGATCGAGGGCCAGTTCTTCCGACCGTCGGTCCTCGTCGACGTCACGGCCGAGATGGCGATGAGCATCGAGGAGACGTTCGGCCCGGTCGCCGGGATCGCACGCTTCTCGACCGAGGAGGAGGCCGTACGGATCGCGAACGACACGCCCTACGGGCTCGCGGCGTACTTCTACTCGCAGGGGCTCGGTCGCGTGAACCGCGTCGCCGAGGCGCTGGAGTACGGCATCGTCGGGATCAACACGGGGCTCATCTCGACCGAGGTCGCGCCGTTCGGCGGCGTCAAGGAGTCGGGGATCGGGCGCGAGGGGTCGTCGTACGGGATCGACGAGTGGCTCGAGCTGAAGTACTGGGCGATCGGCGGGATCGAAGGCGCCTGATGATCGTCGAGCAGCGCGACTACCACGTGTATACGGGCAAGCTCCCCGACGTGCTCCGGCTGTACGAGGAGGAGGGCATCCCGCTGCAGCAGGAGATCCTCGGCGGGCTGGTCGCGGCGTTCACGACGGAGATCGGCGCGCTCTCGACGTATTCGACGCTCTGGCGCTACGAGTCGTTCGCCGAACGCGAGGAGAAGCGCGCACGACTGCAGTCGGACCCTCGCTGGAAGGCGTTTCTCGCCAAGGTGCAGCCGCTCTTCCACACGCAGCAGAACCGCATCCTCGTCCCGACCTCGTTCTCGCCGCTTCGTTGAGCGCGCTCGACGGCAAGGTCGCGATCGTCACCGGCGGCGCGCAGGGGATCGGCGCCGCGATCGCGAGCGGGCTCGAAGCCGAGGGGGCAGAGGTCGTGATCGTGGACCTCGAGCCGCCCGAGCGTGGGATCCAGGCGGACGTCTCGTCCGAGGAGGACGTCGAGCGCATGGTCTCCGAAGCACTCGAGCGAAACGGTCGTATCGACATTCTCGTGAACAACGCCGGTCTCTACGCGTCGCTCGAGATGCGCGCGTTCACCGAGATCCCGCTCGACGAGTGGAACCGGGTGATGGAGGTCAACGTCGCCTCGATGTTCCTCACGTGCCGCGCGGTCGTGCCCGTGATGCGGGACCACGGGGGAGGCAAGATCGTGAACATCTCCTCGGGCACGCCGTTCCGCGGTGTCCCGTTCCTCCTGCACTACGTCACGTCGAAGGGCGCGATCGTCGCTCTCACGCGCGCGCTGGCGAAGGAGCTCGGGAAGGACGGCATCCACGTCAACTGCGTCGCGCCCGGCTTCACGATGTCCGAGGGCGTGAAGTCGCACCCCGAGGTGATCGAGAAGCTGCGCGACGTCTCCATCGCCTCGCGGACGATCCAGCGCGACCAGGTGCCCGAGGACGTCGTCGGCGCGGTGGTCTTCCTCTGCACGTCCGCCGCCGACTTCGTCACCGGCCAGACGATGGTCATCGACGGCGGCCAGTACTTCCATTGATCTTCGCGCTGTCCCGGCGGTCCCACGACGGCGCGCACTTTCGGGTCGAGCACGAGCTCGACGACGGGACGCACCTCGTGTGGGAGCTCTTCGACGAGATGCCCGACGAGACGCTCGTCGGCGGGGACGTCACGTTCGACGACGCGTGGATCGCACGGCTCGACCGGGTCGACTTCCCGCCCGGCGGGGTCGCGTATCGCCACGTCCATCCGGGACCGGGGATCCGCTACCTCCTGCACGGGGAGCTCACCATCGACCGCGGCGACGGCGATCCGCACACGTACCGGAGCGGGGAGGCGTGGTTCGAGGGCGCCGACGACCCCGTGCTCGCGACCGCGTCGACGACCGAGGACACGGCGTTCGTGCGGGTGCTGCTGCTACCCGGGGAGTGGGCGGGCAAGCGGACGATCCGCTACATCGACGCCGCCGACGAGGACAAGCCGCGACTCCAGCGCGCGACGGTGCTCTCGGAGGAGCCTCTCCGCCCATGAGGACGGGCGGTCGGATCCTCGTCGACCAACTCGAGCTGAACGGGGCCGATCTCGCGTTCTGCCTTCCCGGCGAGAGCTACCTGCCGGTGCTGGACGCGCTCTACGACTCGCCGATCCGGCTCGTCACCTGCCGGCACGAGCAAGGCGCGGCGAACGCCGCGGAAGCGTACGGCAAGCTCACGGGGCGGCCAGGGATCTGCCTCGTCACCCGGGGTCCGGGCGCGACGCAGGCCGCCGTCGGTGTGCACACGGCGAAGCAGGACTCCTCGCCGATGCTGCTCCTCGTCGGGCAGGTGCCGCGCGCGTTCCGCGGCCGCGAGGCGTGGCAGGAGCTCGACTACGCCCAGGTGTTCGGCGGCATCGCGAAGGCCGCGTGGGAGGTCGACAGCGCGGAGCGGATCCCGGAGCACATGGCCGAGGCGTACTCGATCGCTCTTTCGGGACGGCCCGGTCCCGTCGTGCTCGCGCTCCCCGAGGACGTGCTCGCGGAACAGGCCGACGTCGCGGATGGAGCCGCTGTCGCGGCGCCGCGCCAGTCACCGAGTGCGTCCGATCTCGCTCGTCTCCGCGAGCTCCTCGCGGCGGCCGAGCGGCCGCTCGTCGTCGTCGGCGAGGGTGGCTGGACGGCCGAGACGAGCCGCGACGTGCAGGCGTTCTGCGAGGAGAACGAGCTCCCCGTCGCGTGTGCCTTCCGCTGCCAGGACTACGTCGACAACCGCTCGTCGAGCTACGTCGGCGTGCTCGGGGTCGCGATGGAGGAGGCGATCGCCGCGCGCCTCCGCGATGCGGACGTCGTGCTCGCGATCGGAGGCCGGCTCGGCGAAGTGCCGACGCGCCGCTACACACTCCTCGAGCCGCCCGATCCGCGGCAGATCCTCGTGCACGTGCATCCGGATCCGAGCGAGCTCGGCCGCGTCTATCTCCCGGATCTCGCCATCGCGGCGACGCTGCCCGAGGCGGCCCACGCGCTTCGAGAGCTGGCGCCGGTCGAGCCGCGTTGGCAGGAGTGGACGGCGGCCGCGCGTGCCGACTACGAGGCGAACCTCGTCAACGAGCCCATGGAGGGGAACGTCGACCTCGGCGAGGTCATGGCGTTCCTCCGGCGGCGGTTGCCGGGCGATTCGGTGCAGACGTGCGGGGCCGGAAACTTCACGGTCTGGGCGCACCGGTTCGCCGCGTTCACCGAGTTCGGGACACAGGCATGTCCGCGCTCGGGCTCGATGGGGTACGGCCTGCCCGCGGCGGTGGCGGCGCAGCTCGTCCACCCCGATCGCGTCGTCGTCTGCTTCACGGGCGACGGTGACTTCGTGATGAGCTCCCCCGAGTTGGCGACCGCCGTGCAGTACGGGCTTCCGATCGTGATCCTCCTCGTGAACAACGGCATGTACGCGACCATCCGCATGCACCAGGAGCGCACGTACCCGCGCCGCGTGATCGGGACGGACCTCGCGAACCCCGACTTCCCCGCCCTCGCCCGCGCCTACGGCGCGCACGGTGAGCGCATCGAGCGCACGGAGGACTTCGAGGGCGCCTTCGAGCGTGCCCTCGCGTCGGGGAAGCCGTCCGTGCTCGAGCTGCCCGTCGATCCCGAGCGGATCAGCCCTCGGGTCAAGCTGAGCGAGCTGAGAGGAGAAGCATGAGCATGAGAGAGGAGATCCGGGTCGCGACACTCGCGGAGCCCATGTCGCACTTCACCGACGCCGTGCGCGCCGGCGGCTTTCTGTACGTGTCAGGGGTCAT
>DASTWH010000320.1:0-2049 GCA_035758735.1 Gaiellaceae bacterium | reverse complement strand
GAACACCAGGCGCACCACGTACGGCTCCCCGGTCATGACGAAGTAGTCGCCGACATGTACCGCGGCCGCGCGCACCCGGACGAGCACCTCGCCTCGACCGGGCGACGGGATGGCGACCTCGGACGACTCGAGCACTGAGGGCGGGCCGTAGCGGTGCTGGACGGCGGCCCGCATGGTCGCCGCCCTGGCCGGACTCGCGCCCGGCACCAGGCGTGCTCCGGCATTCGATCGCTGTTCGATTCCCACGGAAGCCTCCTCACGTCCGAGCTGCGACTCTCGCCGGCTCGTACACCGTACGTCGTACACTGTACTATGCGCGTACGCTGTACGATTGTCAAGCCGTTCGAGCGAGCGAGGGGACCCGTGTCTGCGAAGGAACAACGCCAGGTCGCGTCAGACGCGGGGCTGAGCAAGCAGCGGGTGGTGGTCGAGGCCGTCCGGCTCGCCGACAGCGAGGGGGTCGACGGGCTGAGCATGCGCCGGCTCGCCGGCGCGCTCGGCGCGGGCGCGATGTCGCTCTACCACTACGTGGCGAGCAAGGACGAGCTGCTGGACGCCATGATCGACATCGTGTTCGAGGAGATCGAACTCCCGCCCGAAGAAACCGACTGGCAGTCGGCGATGCGACGGGTGGCGACATCCACCCGACAGGTTCTCGCACGCCACCCGTGGGCGATCGGCCTGATGGAGTCGCGGACATCGCCGGGGCCCGCGAACCTCCGCCACCGCGAAGCGTTCACCGCCTGCCTGCGAAGGGCCGGCTTCTCGGCCCTGACGGCGACGCACGCCAACTGGTTGCTCAACAGCTATGTCTACGGTTACGCCCTGCAGGCAGCCAGCCTGCCGTTCGACACCGCCGACGAGCTCGCGGAGATGGTCGACGACGTCTACCTGCCCCAGCTTCCTCCTGACGAGTTCCCCTACCTCAACGAGTCCGCCGCGGCGCTCGTCGCTGCCGGCTACGACCCGGCCGAGGAGTTCACGTTCGGCCTCGACCTCGTCCTCGCCGCCCTCGAGCCCCTGAGAGCCTCCGCGTAGCGACGCTCACGGACCCTCATCCGGTCCCGGTCCGGAAGGACTGCGCTCCGGCTCGTGGAACTCATCGCGGCTTCAACTCGTCACGCTCCAGCAGTTGGCCGTAGCTCGATTGCCGCTCGATGACGCCTCTGCTCGCCGTCGATGCGCCATCGCGCAGACGCGGCGACCCGTCCGCCCTCGATGAGCGATCGTTCCCGTTCCTCGCGCTCGGATGACAGGGTGTTCAGGAGGATGGCCGCTCCTCGCCTCTCCCCTCGCCCACCCCGGCTTCCGGCCCGCCGAGCAGGAGTCTGATCGACGCGAGGTTCGCCTCGGAACTGGTCAGCAGCGAGCGGACCTCGTCGAGCGCTGCCTCGGTTCCGACCCGTAGGGCCGCCGGACTGCCTGGGTCGACGCTCGCACCGGCGGCCGGCGCCCCTTCGGTCGAGTCTGCGGCGACGGAATCCGCGGTGGTGAGCCCCTCACCCCCGTCGCCCTTTCGCGGCGAGAGGAACATATTCGCAAGGTACCCCGTGAACGTTCCGAAGATGCCGACGCCCACCACAATGATGCCGGCGCCAACGAGCCGGCCCGCGTTCGTGACCGGGTAGAGATCCCCGTAGCCGACGGTTGAGATCGTGACGATCGTGAACCACAGGGCGTCCGACGCCGTTGTGATGTTGGATCCCGCAGCGTATTGCTCGATGTAGAGCATCGTGAGGCTTCCGAACTGCAGCACAACGACGCCCATGAGCAATAGCGCGTACAACGCGCTCCCGGCCCGGTCTCTGGTGACGGTGCGCCAGATCCTTTGTGCGCCGACGTCGCGCATCAGGCGAATGACCCGGATGACCCGGAAGATACGCAGGACCTTGAGCTGCGCCAACGGCAGGCTCGCAAGGAGGTCCGCCCACCCGAAGTGGCGGAAGAAGTAGGCACCGCGATTCGGCGCGGTCGCGAGCCGATAGGTGAAGTCGACGAGGAAGACCGCGCTGAACAATGCGTTCATGACGCCAAGCACCGTGTCCAGCG
>DASTWH010000270.1:0-4822 GCA_035758735.1 Gaiellaceae bacterium | reverse complement strand
CGCAGTCGACCCCTCGACGGTCATGACGATCCGCTTCGGTGGACAGTCTCCGAGGATTCGTCGGAACGACCAGTCGACGACGACCGTCCCGCCTCTGAGCTCGGCGCGGAGGCCCGGTGGCGGCGGGAGGATGATCGACGGAACCTCGACGCCCACACCGCGCTCGCAGGTCTCTCCCGACTCGACGTCGTCGGAAGTGGGCTCGGCCGGCGACGGCTGGTCCGCTGCAGCTGGGTACTGCAGGCCGAACGGACGAGGTGGCAGTCGCTCGGCCGCGGCCGCCACGATCGGCGCCTTGCCGAGAGCCTCGAGCCTGAGCGTCCCGCCACAGACGTCCACGAGCAGGAACGCCGCCGCCTGACCGAAGCTGCGCTGGCAGGGCGCGTCAGCGCTCGTCTCGAGCCACCCGTAGTGGAGCGCACGTTCGTAGTACGCGACGACCGCGGACGTCGTCGTTCCGGGCCGAAGCCGGTAGAGACGGTCCGTCGTGAAGGATGCCGGAGGCCCAGACCCCTTCGGGCAGCCGTTCCCGTCTCGATGTGGGACTGCGAGCTCGGAGACGAGACGCATGCCCGGAGCCGTTCCGGCGGACTCGAGTACCACGGCGTTCGCGCGCATGAACGCAGCCTTGTCCGCACCGCCGCTCGGGCGTGCGCACCGCTCGGTGCGTGCTCCGAGCGTCGCGATCCGGTACGCGGTCACCTCGGCACTCGCCGGCTCGTCGAACGCCGGGAGCCCTGCCATGAGCTCGCTGTATGCCTTCGGCAGTTCGGTGGTCTCGTCGGTCGACTCGTCCGCGACCGGCGAGTCGTGCGAGTCGCTGCAGGCGGCGAGTGCGAGCACGACGGCGACGATGACCAGGCGCCTCATCGCCTTAGTGTTGCGACCGCGCGCCGTCGGCGTGCGTCGAGTCGCTCAGCGCCCTGAGACGACGATCGCACCCTCGGCTGCTGCGAGCTCCAGGCTGCCCGGGATCGGCTCGCCGTCGCGGTCACGATTCGTGGCGATCGCGATCGAGCCCTCGACGCCCGCGAGCACGACCGCTTCGGACCCGAGGTTGACCGCGACGACCACGCCATCGCCTCGCCGCCACGCCCACGTGCCGCCCGGCGCGGCGAGCTCCTCGTAGCGCCCCGTGCGGAGATCGGCGACCCGTCGACGAAGCGCGATGAGGTCGCGCGTGAAGCAGAGCGTCGAGCCCGGGTCCGCGCGCTGACTCTCGACGTTCCGGCTCGTGTCGGTGAGCGGAAGCCACGGATCGCGCCAGCCGCCCTCGCGCGTCCACGGCATCGGTGTCCGTCCCGGGTCGCGGGACGGGCTCGCGACGTCGAGGATCAGGTTCGGTGGCACCTCGCCCGAGGTGAGCGCGAGCTCGTCGCCGTAGTACAGACAAGGTGTCCCGCGCAGCCCGAGCAGGATGACGAGCGCGCAGCGAGCAAGCGCCTCGTCGCCCTTCGCCCACCGCGAGGCGAAGCGGCCGATGTCGTGGTTCGAGCCCGTCCAGCACGCCCACGCGTCCGCCGGCAGGACCCCCTCCACCTGGGCCACGACGCCGCGCATCTCCGCAGCGTCGAGGTCGGCATGCGTGAGCACGAACGCGAACGCGAGATCGAGCTCGTCTCCGTCGCCGTAATAGCTCGCCCACTCCTCGAACTCGAGCGAGTACGCCTCGCCGAGCAACAGTCGCGGTGGGTCGTACCCGTTCGCGAGGGCATGCCAGTCACGGAGGATCTCGTGCGTCTCCGGCCGGTACATCGAATAGCGACGCCGCATCCCCAGGCCTGGGATGACCGGGTCGTCCCGAAGTTCGGCGTCCTTGATGAGCGCGTGGGCAACGTCGATCCGGAAGCCGGCGATACCGCGGTCGAACCAGAAGCGGAGGATTCGCTCGAACTCGCGCCGGACCTCGGGGCTCCACCAGTCGATGTCGGGCTGCTCCGCCGCGAAGTTGTGGAGGTAGTAGCGGCCACGCTCCTCGTCGAGCTTCCAGGCCGGGCCGCCACCGAAGATCGACTCCCAGTTGTTCGGCACCTCGTCCGACCAGACGTAGAAGTCCGGTCGCTCGCGGAACCACGGGTGCTGGTCGGACGTGTGGTTGGGGACGAGGTCGAGGACGACGCGGATCCCGCGCCCCGCAGCCTCGGAGACGAGGCGGTCGAGGTCGTCGAGCGTGCCCAGGTCCGGATGCACGCCCGTGTAGTCGGAGACGTCGTAGCCCCAGTCGACGTTCGGCGACGGGTGGATCGGGTTGAGCCAAATCCCGTCGATGCCGAGCCATTCGAGGTACTCGAGCCGCCCGGTCACACCTGCGAGATCTCCGATGCCGTCGCCGTTCGAGTCCGCGAACGAGCGCGGATAGACCTGGTACAGGACTGCATCGCGCCACCAGCGGTCATCCATCGGAGGCGAACGCTAGTCGCGGGGCCGACCGTAGGATTGGCCACGTGGAGCAGCCCCCGCTGACGTCTCCGTTCGTCGACCTCTTTCTCGAGCTCTGCACCATCCCGAGCCCGTCAGGGAGGGAGCGCGCCGTCGCCGATCGGGTCGGCCGCACGCTCACGGAGCTCGGCCTCGAGTGGGACGAGGACGACGCTGCCGTGCGTCTCGAAGGCGACACCGGGAACCTCTATTGCCGGATTCCGCCGACGAACGGCGGCGGCGGAACTCCGATCTTCCTGTGCGCGCACACCGACACCGTCCCTCCGATTGCCGCGATCGAGCCCGTCGTGGGCGAGGACGGCGTCATCCGAAACGGCGCCGGCACGATCCTCGGCTGCGACAACAAGGCGGCGGTCGTCGTGATGCTCGAGGCGGTGAGGCGTGTGCTCGACGACGGCCGCGAGCATGCGGGGATCGAGCTGCTGTTCACGCCGCAGGAGGAGGTCTCGCTTCGTGGCGCCGCCGCGTTCGACCACACGCGGCTCGTGGCAACCACCGGCTACGTGTACGACCAAGCGGCTCCGATCGGCCAGATCATCCTCGGCTCGCCTCACGGCCGGCTTCTCGATTTCCGCTTCCACGGCACCGCGTCCCATGCCGGGATGTACCCGGAGGACGGCCGATCGGCGATCGCCGCCGCCTCGCGCGCGATCGCGGACTTCCGGCTCGGGCGTGTAGACGAGGAGACGAGCGCGAACGTCGGCGTCATCACGGGGGGCTCGGCCCGGAACGTCGTTCCCGAGTGGTGCTCCTTCAGTGCGGAGGTGCGCTCGCACGACGAGCGCAAGGCGATCGACGTCGCGCGGGAGATGGTCGAGAGCGCCGCATTCGCGGCGAGCCTCACGGACTGCGAGGTCGAGTCCGAGGTGCGGCCGAGCTTTCCCGGGTACCGCTTCCGCGAGAGCGATGAGCCGGTGCGACTCGCGGCCACGGCGCTCGCGCGCGCCGGGTACACGCCGTCCTACGCCCTGAGCGGCGGCGGAGCGGACGCGAACGTCTTCAACGCGCGCGGCCTGCGGTGCGTGAACCTCGCGAACGGCGCGCTGCTGATCCACACACCGGACGAGCACGTCGCTATCGCCGACCTCGAAGGCATGGTCGAGGTCACGCTCGAGCTGATCGCCGCCGCCCGCGAGTCGGACTAGGACGTGGAGGAGCGACGGCTGGGGCCGGTCGTCGGGCTCGGCACCTGGCAGACCTTCGACGCGGACGCGACGCTCGCGGGAGCGGTCGCGGACAGCGCGCTCGCGTCCGGCACGACGGTGTTCGACTCGTCGCCGATGTACGGCGCGGCGGAGCGGTCACTGGGAGCGGCTCTGTCGGGACGCCGCGAGGGGACGACGGTCGCGTCCAAGATCTGGGCCTCGACCGTGGAAGAGGGCCGCGCCCAGTACGACGCGCAGCGCCGCTTCTTCGGGCGCGTCGACGTCGAGCAGGTGCACAACCTCGTCGCCTGGGAGGAACACCTTCCGTGGCTCGAGGAGGAGAAGGCGGCGGGCCGGATCGATCGGATCGGCGTCACACACTGGAGCGCAGGCTCCTTCGGCGAGCTCGGGCGCGCGCTGCGGACGGGCCGCTTCGACACCGTCCAGCTGCCGCTGAGCCCCGGCGAGCGCGAGGCAGAGCAGCGCCTTCTTCCCCTCGCGGAGGAGTTCGGAGTCGCGGTCATCGTGATGCGTCCCTTTGGAGGGACGGGCGCCCCGCTCGTCGGTCGCGCGCCCCCGGTAGCCGACCTCACCCCGCTGCGCCCGTTCGGCATCGAGACGTGGGCGCAGGCGCTCCTGAAGTGGGTCCTCTCGGATCCCAGGGTCGATGTCGCGATCCCCGCGACGCGGCACCCCGAGCGGGCTCGGGAGAACGCCTTGGCCGGCGAACCGCCCTGGCTCGGATCCGAGGAACGCGAGTACGTCGTGCGTCTGGCCCGCGGTTGACCAGATATCGTCCCGCGCGCATGCGGATCGGCGTCGCCAAGGAGATCAAGCCGCAGGAGTACCGCGTCGCACTGACGCCCGCCGGTGCGAGAGAGCTCGTCCAGCGCGGCCACGACGTCGTCCTCGAGGAGGGCGCTGGAATCGGCAGCGCGTTCGCCGACGATGCCTACGAGCGCGCCGGTGCGGCCATCGCCCCCGTCGACGAGGTCTGGGGCACCGCCGACCTCCTGCTCAAGGTGAAGGAGCCGATCGCGGCGGAGTATCCGCGGCTGCGCGATGGGCTCACGCTCTTCACGTACCTCCACATCGCCGCCGACGAGCCGCTCACGCGTGCGCTCGTCGACTCCGGCATCACGGCGATCGCCTACGAGACCGTGGAGACCGACCGGGGCGCGCTACCGCTGCTGGCGCCCATGAGCGAGATCGCCGGTCGGCTCTCGGCGCAGGCCGGG
>DASTWH010000201.1:0-6901 GCA_035758735.1 Gaiellaceae bacterium | reverse complement strand
TCCCGACCCGGAACCGCAGCTCCCCGGCCAACACCTCGAACCGCTCCTCCTGCCCCGGATGCAGATGCGCCGCCGCCACCGCCCCATCCGGCTCCACGAAGCACTCCACCACAACCGACTCCCCGTTCGTCTCGGCCGAGGTCGTCCGAAACACGAGCGTCTCGCCCGTGACCTCGTTCCTCAACATCTGTCCCTTCGCGATCATTTCTGCCTCCTCGAGATCTGCTTGACGGCACGCAGACTGCGAGAGGCCGCTTAGGACCGGCTGACGATCGCCTTAAGGCGCGCGAAAAGCCTCCTGAACAGGCGGTTTTCCGACACGTTGTCGGCAAGGAGTTCGTGCCGACGGCGAAGCCGGCGCCTTCAGGGGCGTGCCCTCGCCGAAGGCGAGGTCGAGGCGCGGGAGTCGGCTCCTGCCGAATCCCGCTTGCCGGGCTAGCTCTCGGGAATACGCTGTTCGAGCGCGGCGCCGACGGCGTCGCGCACGGGCTGGAGCTCGATCCGGTCGAGCACGTCCTGGAAGAAGCCCCGCACGATCAGGCGCTCCGCGACCGGGCGGGGCAGGCCGCGCGCCATCAGGTAGAAGAGCTGCTCGCGGTCGACCTGCGAGAGCGTCGCGCCGTGGGTGCAGCGGACGTCGTTCGCGAGGATCTCCAGCCCCGGGATCGAGTTGGCAGTCGCGGTCTTGGACAGGAGGAGGTTGCGGTTCTCCTGGTAGGCGTTCGTCTTCTGCGCGCCCTCCTCGACGCGGATCATCCCGCGCCAGACGGTGGCCGCGCTGTCGCGCAGCGCGCCCTTGAAGGCGAAGTCCGAGGTGGTGTCCGGAGCCGCGTGCAGCTGGTACGTGTCGTAGTCGAGGTGCTGGGAGCCGTCGGCGAAGTAGGCGCCCGTGACGCGCGACGTCGCCCCGCGGTCGGCCAGGTCGTTCTGGATCCAGACCTTGCCGCGCGCTGAGCCGAAGCCGCCCTCGACCCAGTCGAGCTCGGCGTCCCGCTCGACGCGGGCGTGGCAGGAGGCGAAGAGCCAGGCCTTCGACGAGAGCCGCTGGAGGTTGACGATCTCGGCCTTGGCGCCGTCCCGGACGACGACCTCGACGACGCCGTTCAGGTACGCCTCGAGCTCGGGCTCGGCGGAGGTCAGCTCCTGGACGACCGTGAAGCGCGCGCCCGGCTCGGCGACGACGAGCACGCGCCAGAGGAGCGAGCCTCCCGGGACGCCGCTCGCGACGCGCACGTACAGCGGCTTCTCGAGCTCGACACCTGCGGGAACGTGGACGAGCAGGCCGTGCTGCCAGACCGCGGCGTTGTGCGCGCGGAGCTTGTCGTCGGGCTGGACGAGCGAGCCGACGAGCGGATGGGCGTCGGTGAGCGGCTCGAAGCGGATCCCCTCGGGCGCCCCGTCGATGCGGATCCCCGCCTCGTCGATCGTCGCCGAGGCCGCGACGTCCAGCTCGACGAGCGACTCCACGGCGGCCCCCGAGCGTGCCTCGGCCGTCCAGGCGTCCGGGTCGAAGCCCGTCAGGTCGGTGAAGCGCCAGTGCTCGTCGCGGGTCGACGGCAGCGGGAGCGCGCGGTAGCGCTCGAGCAGCTCAGCTCTCACGGGGCGCGTACCTCCGGTGCAGCATCAGCGCGTTGCCGTCGGGATCCCTGAAGAACGCCATGTGGCAGACGCCCGTGTCGAGGATCTCGCCCTCGAATGCGACGCCCTTCGCCTCGAGCGCCTGGCGCGCGGCGGCGACGTCCGCGACGCGGAGCGCGAGGTCGGCCGTGTGCGGGCCGTCGAAGGCGCGCCCGACGTTCGTCGGGTCGATCAGGTAGAGGCTCAGGTTCTCGCCGAGCCGGAACTCCGGCCAGCCCTCCTGCCCCGAGACCTGCTCGAGCCCCAGCGTGTCGGCGTAGAACGCCGTCGCGCGGCCCATGTCGGTGACGGGGACGGAGACGAAGTCCGTCCGCTCGACGGTGATCACGACCCGGCCGCCTCCTCGCGGGGCTTGTACCGGTGGTGGAGCATCAGGGCGTTGCCGTCGGGGTCCCGGAAGAACGCCATGTAGCAGACCCCCGTGTCGAAGGTCTCGCCCAGGAACTCGACGCCCTTCGCCTCGAGCTCGGCGCGCGCGGCCGGCATGTCCTCGACGTGGAGCGCGAGGTGCGCCGTGGTCTGGGGCGCGAACTCCATCCCGAAGGTCGTCGGCTCGTAGATCGCGCAGCACGTCGAGTCGACCCAGAACTCCGAGTCGCCGCTCGCGTCGGGCCGCAGCCCGAGCGTGTCGACGTAGAACGCCCGCGACCGCTTCCAGTCGGTGGACGGCACGGCGACGAAATCCAGCTTGGTGATCACGGACATCGGGCTCTCCTCGTTCGCTCGGGCGGGGCGGGGGCGGAGCTCAGCCGACCGACCCCTCCATCTGGAGCTGGATCAGGCGGTTCATCTCGACCGCGTACTCGAGCGGCAGCTCCTTCGTGATCGGCTCGACGAAGCCCGCGACGATCATCGCGCTCGCCTCCGCCTCGGAGAGCCCGCGGCTCATCAGGTAGAAGAGCTGCTCCTCGCCGATCTTGGAGACCGTCGCCTCGTGGCCGAGGTCGACGTCGTTCTCCTTCACGTCGATGTACGGGTAGGTGTCGGAGCGCGACTCCTCGTCGAGGATCAGCGCGTCGCAGACGACCTTCGACTTCGACCGGCTCGCGCCCTTGGCGACCTCGAGCAGGCCGCGGTACCCGCCGCGCCCGCCGTTCTTCGAGATCGACTTGGAGGTGATCACGCTCGTCGTGTCCTTCGCGACGTGCACGACCTTGCCGCCGGCGTCCTGGTGCTGGCCCTTGCCGGCGAACGCGATCGAGAGGACCTCGCCGTGGGCGCGCTCGCCCATCAGCCAGATCGCCGGGTACTTCATCGTCACCTTGGAGCCGAGGTTGCCGTCGACCCACTCCATGGTCGCGTCCTCGAACGCGACGGCACGCTTCGTGACGAGGTTGTAGACGTTGTTCGACCAGTTCTGGATCGTCGTGTAGCGGCAGCGGCCGCGCGGCTTGACGATGATCTCGACGACCGCCGAGTGGAGCGAGTCGGACGAGTAGATCGGCGCGGTGCAGCCCTCGACGTAGTGCACGTACGCGTCCTCGTCGACGATGATCAGCGTGCGCTCGAACTGGCCCATGTTCTCCGCGTTGATCCGGAAGTAGGCCTGGAGCGGCATGTCGATCGACACGCCCGGCGGCACGTAGATGAACGAGCCGCCCGACCAGACGGCGGAGTTGAGGGCGGCGAACTTGTTGTCGTTCTGCGGGATGATCGTCGCGAAGTGCTCCTTGACGAGCTCCTCGTGCTCCCGGAGCCCGGAGTCCATGTCGAGGAAGATCACGCCCTTCGCCTCGAGGTCCTCCTGCAGCTTGTGGTAGACGACCTCGGACTCGTACTGCGCCCCGACCCCGGCGAGGTACTTCTTCTCGGCCTCGGGGATCCCGAGCCGGTCCCAGGTGTCGAGGATCTCGGCCGGCAGGTCCTCCCACTTGTCCGCCTGCTTCTCGGTCGGCTTGACGTAGTAGTGGATGTTGTCGAAGTCGATCCCGGAGAGATCCGCGCCCCAGCCCGGCATCGGCCGGGCGAGGAAGTAGTCGAGGCTCTTGTGCCGGAAGGCGCGCATCCAGTCGGGCTCCGACTTGTGGTCGGAGATGACGTCGATCAGCTCGTGTGAGAGCCCCTTGGGGGCCTTGTAGATCGTCGAGACGTCGTCGACGTGCCAGCCGTAGCCGTAGTCGGCGCGGATCTCGCGAATGACGTCGGTCTCGCTCTGGCTCATTCCGCCTCGCCTCCGACACCTGCAGGGATGAATGCCTCGTAGCCCTCGGCTTCGAGGGTGTGCGCGAGCTCCGGACCGCCGGAGGCCACGATGCGACCGTCCGCGAAGACGTGGACGTGGTCGGGTGTCACGTAGTTGAGGATCCGCTGGTAATGGGTGATGACGAGCGCGCCCATGTCGGCGCCGACGAGGGTGTTCACGCCCTCGGCCACGATCCTGAGCGCGTCGATGTCGAGCCCGGAGTCGGTCTCGTCGAGGATCGCGATCCGCGGCTTCAGGATCGCCATCTGGAGGATCTCGACGCGCTTCTTCTCGCCGCCCGAGAACCCGTCGTTCAGGTAGCGCTGCGCGAGCTCCCGCGGCACCTTCAGGTGCTCCATCGCGGCAAGCAGGTCGGTGCGGAACTCCTTCACCGGGACCGGGTCGTCCTCGCCGCCGTTCGCGGCCTTCCGCTTCGCGTTGATCGCGCTGCGGAGGAAGCTCGTGACGGTGACGCCCGGGATCGCGTGCGGGTACTGGAACGCGAGGAAGAGGCCCCGCTGCGCGCGCTCGTCGGCGCCGAGCTCGAGGATCGACTCCCCGTCGAGCCGGATGTCCCCCTCGGTGATCTCGTACGCCGGGTGCCCCATGAGGGCGTAGGCGAAGGTCGACTTGCCCGAGCCGTTCGGACCCATGACCGCGTGCTTCTCGTTCGTGTCGACTGCCAGGTCGACGCCCTTGACGATCTCGGTGCCGTCCTCCAGCGCGACGTGCAGGTTCGTGATCTCGAGCAGTGCCAACAGATGTCCTTCGGTCGCAGGTCGAAAGTGCCTCTCGGCGCACCGCCTCGCGGCGTGCGCCCATCTCCGATGGTAGCCGGACCGGCGCACCGGACCCGCCCGCCGGCGGTTGCGGGCGGCGGGCGGCTGGTACGCTCACGCCATGCCCTTCGGCATTGGTATCTGGGAGTTGCTGATCCTGCTGCTCGTCCTGCTGCTCGTCTTCGGGCCGAAGCGCCTGCCCGAGATGGGACGCCAGCTGGGCAAGGGGATGCGCGAGTTCAAGGATTCCGTCTCGGGCTCCAAGGACGACGACGAGCGGCCGTACGACGAGGTTGCCGAGCTGCCCGCGGCCGACCCCCACGAGCCCGCGACGCCGGCGCCCCAGCGCGAGCGGGACACCGTCTCCTAAGCGACACCCGGCGCGATGGTCCGCCGGATCGTTCCGCGGCGCCTCAGCCACGAGGAGGAGGCGACGCTCGTCGAGCACCTCACGGAGCTCCGGCACCGGCTCGTCATCTGCCTCGTGGCGCTCGTGCCGGCGTTCGCGATCGCGTACGCGTTCCACGAGCAGCTGATCTCGCGGCTCCTCGACCTGCTCCCCGAGGGAACCCCGGTCGTGACCCTCGGCGTCACCGAGCCGTTCACGACGTCCCTGAAGGTGAGCTTCTACGCGGCGCTCGCGATCATGCTGCCGCTCGTCCTCTGGCAGATCTGGGCGTTCTTCGCGCCCGCCGTCGCGGAGGACACGCAGCGCGTGATCGGCGTATTCGTCGTCTTCGCGACGTGCCTCTTCGCCGCGGGCGTCGCCTTCTGCTACCTGATCGTGCTCCCCCGCGCCCTCGAGTTCCTCGTCGACTACGACTCGGAGCTGTACGTCGAGCAGATCCGCGCGAGCTACTTCCTCTCGTTCGTCACCCTGACGCTGTTCGCGTTCGGGATCGCGTTCCAGATGCCGATCTTCATCCTCGGCCTCGTGCGCATCGGGGCCCTCACCGCGAGCCGGCTGCGCCGCAACCGGCGCATCGGCTACGTCCTGATGCTCGCGTTCGCGATCATCCTGCCGACGGTCGACCCGGTCTCGCTCGTGCTCGAGGTGGTGCCCCTCCTCGTGCTCTTCGAGCTCTCCATCTGGCTCTCCGTCTTCATGGAGCGCCGCTGGGAGCGCGGGGCCGAGGCGGAGGCCGAGCCCCTGTGAGGATCCTCTCCGCCGACTGGGTGGTCCCGGTCGAGGGGGAGCCCGTCGCGGACGGCGCCGTCGCGATCGACGACGACGGGCTGATCGCCGCGGTCGGGCCGGCGTCCGAGCTCGGCGAGGGAGAGCGCTTCGACGGGTGCGTGATCACCCCGGGCTTCGTCAACTGCCACACGCACCTGGAGTACGCGGTCTACGCGGGCTTCGGCGACGGCCTGCCGTTCGTCCCCTGGATCGGCCTGCACATCCGGCGGAAGAGCGTCCTCTCGCTCGACGACATGCGCGCCAGCGCCGAGGTCGGCGCCCGCGAGTGCCTGCGCTCCGGCGTGACCGCGATCGGCGACTGCAGCTTCGCCGGCGCAGCGGCCGAGGCGGCCGCTGCGACGGGCCTCCGCGCGACCGTCTTCCTCGAGGTCTTCGGCGAGGACGCGACCGCGCTCGGGCAGTTCCGCGAGAACGCCGCGCGCGTCGACGCGGTGCTGGGCGACCGCGTCCGGCTCGGCATCTCGCCGCACGCCCCCTACACGTGCACCGTGGCCGTCTACGCCGCCGCGGCCGCCCTCGGGCTCCCGGTCCAGACGCACCTCGCGGAGAGCCCGGCCGAGCGCCCGTGGCTCGTCGAGGGCTCGGGGGACTGGACGCCGCTGGCCGAGTTCCTCGTCCCGCCGCCCGGCGAGACGGGCGTCCGCCTCCTCTCGGAGGCGGGGCTCCTCGGCCCGCACGTCTCGGCCGCCCACTGCGTCCACGTCGACGAGGAGGAGATCGCGCTGCTCGCGGCACACGGCGTCGGCGTCGCGCACTGCCCGCGATCGAACGGCTTCCTCGGGTGCGGCACCGCTCCGCTCCTCGACCTGCTGGAGGCCGGGATCGACGTCGGCATCGCCACCGACAGCCCCGCCTCCACGCCGTCCTTCGACCTCTTCGAGGAGCTGCGGACCGCGATCGTCGCGGCGCGGGCGCGCGAGCAGCGGCCCGACGCGCTCACCGCCGCCCGCGCGCTCGAGCTCGCGACGCTGGGCGGGGCGCGGGTGCTCGGGCTCGAGCACGAGGTGGGCTCGCTCGTGCCCGGCAAGTCCGCCGACCTCGCCGTCGTCTCGCTCGAGGGCTCCCCGCTCGAGCCCGTTGAAGATCCTGTTGCGGCGGTCGTCC
>DASTWH010000186.1:0-2131 GCA_035758735.1 Gaiellaceae bacterium | reverse complement strand
GAAGGTGAAGGTGACGATCATGTTCCGGGGCCGCGAGCAGACGCATCCGGAGCGCGGGCGCGACCTGCTCATGCGGCTCGCCGAGGACGTGAAGGAGCTCGGCTCGATCGAGCAGCAGCCTCTTCTCGACGGTCGCAACATGATCATGGTGCTGGCGCCGAACAAGAACGTGGGAGTGAAGACGGATGCCAAAGATGAAGACAGGGAAGGGCGCGAAGAAGCGCTTCAAGGTGACGGGGACGGGGAAGCTCCTGCGCCGGCACGGGATGAGGAGCCACAACCTCGAGAAGAAGTCGTCGAAGCGTAGGCGCGGCTTCCGGAAGATGTACGACGTCGCCGAGAGCGACGTCAAGAGTGTCAAGAAGCTCCTGAGAGGCGGTTGAGATGCCCAGGGTCAAGCGTGCCGTCCACGCGCGGAAGAAGCGCGCCAAGATCCTCGAGCAGGCAAAGGGCTACTACGGGCGCAAGAAGTCAAGCTATCGCTTCGCGAAGGAGCAGGTCGATCACTCGCTCGTCTATGCCTACCGCGACCGCAAGGCGCGCAAACGGACGTTCCGCCAGCTCTGGATCATCCGCATCAACGCGGCCGCGCGTGAGAACGGCCTCTCGTACAACCGCTTCATGGAGGGCGTCAAGAAGGCCGGGATCGAGCTCGACCGCAAGTCGCTCGCCGACATCGCCGTGAGCGACCCACAGGCGTTCGCCGCCGTCGCCGAGCGCGCCAAGGCGGCGCTCGGGTCGGCCGAAGCCGCCTGATCGACCTGATCGAATCGCGTCAGAACGAGAAGCTCCGGCTCGTCCGGAAGCTTCTCTCTGCGCGGAAGCATCGAGAGGAAGCGGGACTCTTCGCGGTCGAGAGCGAGGATCTCGTCGAGGCGGCAGCCGACGCCGGGATCGAGCCCGTCGAGTTGCTCGTCGCAGGTGCGGACGTGCTGCCGGAACTGCTCGCGGAGGTCTCGACCCTGGGTCACGCGCCGCGCGTCGTCGGCGTGTATCGACGGGCAGACCTGCCCGTCGGCGCGCGCGACGTCGTCCTCGCGCTCTGGAAGGTCACCGATCCGGGGAACGTCGGCACGCTCCTGCGGACGGCGGATGCGTTCTCGGCGGGTGTGTCTCTGTCGCCGGAGTGCGCCGATCCGACCGGGCCGCGTGCGCTGCGGGCGTCCGCCGGAGCGATCTTCCGCGTGCCGCTGTGCCGATGGAGCGACGTGCCGGAGCGCAAGGTCGCCCTCGTCGCCCACGGAGGCGATGCGCTGGCCGAGGTCCCGCTCCAGCCGCCGGTCACGTTCCTTCTCGGATCGGAGCGCGAAGGGCTCCCTGCCGAGCTCCTGGCCCAGTCGCACGCGGCGTCCATCCCGACGCCGGGTGCGGCCGAGTCGCTGAACGTCGCCGCTGCGGGGGCGATCGCGCTCTACGAGCTCGCGAGCCGCTCGTAGGCCCGGACTCGCGGCACGCCGCCGGGCGTGCCACCATTGGTCGAGTGGCGACGGAGGACTGGGAGGCGCCACCCGATGGTGGCGCGGACGCGCTGGGCGAACGCGTGCGCACGCTGCGGCGCTCTGCGGGCCTGAGTCAGGCCGAGCTCGCCGGCGGGCGGTTCTCGAAGGAGTACGTGAGCCAGATCGAGCGGGGCAAGACACGGCCGACGCGCGAGACGCTCGAGTGGCTCGCCGGTCGGCTCGAGACGGACACGGCCTATCTGGAGCACGGTCTCAGCCGCGCCGACACGGAGCGGATCGAGGCCGACGCCCGCACCGCCGAGCTCCTGCTCGACGCGCACCGGTACGAGGAGGCCCTGCTGGCGTTTCGCGCGGCGCGACAGGACGCGAGCAACGCGGGCTCACCGTCGCTCGGGCTTCGACTCGTCACGGGTGAGGCGTGGGCGCTCATCCGGACAGGCCGACTCGAGGAGGCGATGTCCGTGCTCGAGGCGGGCGCGACTGTCGCGGTGTCCGCCGGGTTCACGGACGCGGACCGGGCCGAGGTCGTGTTCCTCGTCGGCGTGGTCCGGTACCACGAGTCGCGCATCGCCGAGGCAATCGTCCTCTTCGACGAGGCGCTCGTGCTGGCCGAGGGCTCGGGCGAACGCTCCGATCGCCTTCGCTCCGACGTCTTGCACTGGCGCGCACGC
>DASTWH010000123.1:0-20811 GCA_035758735.1 Gaiellaceae bacterium | reverse complement strand
GACTTCCTCGTCCACGCCTACCGGCGCGGATGGGGGTTCTAGCCCAACCACACAGACAGGAAGGAGAACCGATGTCTGCGCAGCTCGCGGCGATCGCGAGGCTCGACGGGCTGCTCCGCATCGGGGCTCCGTCCCCTCTCTGATCGCCAGACGGCTTTCACCACTCGTCGCCGAACGATTCGGCGACACGATCTAGAGAGGAACCACAGATGGGCATGCCGTACCGCGCTCGCATCAACGAGCGCACGCTGCTCAACCTGCCCGGGTTCCACGGAGGGGCGTTCGTGTACGTCTACGTCGAGGACACGTCGGAGCGCGAGCTCGTGCGCGAGCCGTACTGCGACACCGACTGCACGTGCTGCCCGCAGAACTTCGAGCCGCGCTCGATTCTCGAGATCGCGGACTGCCGCCGCACGATCGTGCTCGAGTTCGACCTCGACACGGCGGAGGGGCGGGAGAACTCGCTCCACAAGCTCGACACGCTCGAGATCGCGATCCGCGTCTTCCGGGACGCGTTCGAGGCCGAGTTCGAGCCGTACGACCGGCGCGAGGCAGTGCTCGAATCGCTCCGTGACTGACCGTGCAGCACCGGCGGGCACGACGTGTCCGCCCTCGCGGGTGTGGCGCAACGGCGACGCACCGGTCTCAGAAGCCGGGGGGCTCAGGCCCGCTGGGGGTTCGAATCCCTCCACCCGCACTATCGACCACGAGAGGAGCCGGCGATGGCTCGCCAGATCGACATCCGAGTCCTCGGGTTCATGGAGGTGCTCGTGGACGACCGTCCGGTCGCACTGCCCGGGAAGAGACTGCGAGGCCTCCTCGCAGCGCTGCTCGTCCGACCCGTCCGCACGCCGGACCAGCTCATCGAGGACGTGTGGGGCGTACGGGCGCACCGAACCGCGCGGGCGTCGCTGCATCTACGTCGACTGGCATCGACGGCTCGCTGCGGCAGGCTTCGTCCCCGCGAACGCCCTGTCGCAGATGCGCGACGAGCTCGAGGCGCTGGCTCCAGGCATCGCCGCGTGCCTGCGCGTGGACGCCTCATCCCGTAGAGCCGGGAGGTACCCCCGGCGCACCTTGAGACGTGAAGCGGACGAGCCAGGCGCCACGTGGCGACTGCGCCTGGCTCGTCGCCGCATCCGTGCCCTCGTAGCTCAACGGCAAGAGCACCGGGTTCCCAACCCGGCGACGGAGGCTCGACACCTCCCGGGGGCTCTCCAGGACGTGGGCCTGAGTACCAACCAGTGCGCGACAGTTGGGTGGTGGGCGGGTCGGCGGCAACGAGGCCGCCGGTGGCTGTCGTGCGTGGGTGCAACTCCCACCGGGTCCATCCGTGACACCGTGGCCGAGAGGCGAGGCGCGCGCCTGCAAAGCGCGGCACAGCGGTTCGATTCCGCTCGGTGTCTCTTCCTTCCACGAATCGAGAGGAGAATGGAGCGATGAACGTCAAGACCTTCGGCGCCGTCGACCAGCGCAGCCTCGAGCAGCTCGAGCGCTGTATGGCCGCGGGAGACGCCGAATTCGGCGTCCTGTGCGCCGACCACCACCCGGGCTACTCGCAGCCCATCGGCGGCGGCATCGCGTACGAGGGGCACGTCTCGCCGTCCGGCGTCGGGTACGACATCGGCTGCGGCAACAAGGCCGCACGGACCGAGCTCACGCGCGCCGATCTCGAGGAGCTCGGGGGCGTCGTCTCGGTCATGGGCGAGATCACGCGCCGGATCTCGTTCGGGATGGGCGTCCCGGCGCAGGAGCGCGTCGACCATCCGGTCCTCGCGAAGATCCGCGACGCCGACTTCCGGCCTCAGCGCAAGCTGGCCCAGCTCGCGGAGTCGCAGCTCGGGACGGTCGGCTCGGGCAACCACTACGTCAACCTCATGGAGGACGAGGACGGCCTGATCTGGGTCGGCGTCCACTTCGGGTCGCGTGGCTTCGGCCACAAGACGGCCTCGGGGTTCCTCGCGCTCGCCCAGGGCCTCCGCTTCGGCGACCGGGCGCACGAGGGCGAGATGGACTCGCCGCCCGTGCTCTTCGAGATCGACTCCGAGCTCGGACAGTCGTACGTCTCCGCGATGGAGCTGGCCGGCGAGTACGCCTACGCCGGTCGCGACGCGGTGGTCGCGAAGGTCCTCGAGATCATCGGCGGCGAGGCCGTGCACGAGGTGCACAACCACCACAACTTCGCGTGGCAGGAGGAGCACTTCGGGCGCACGTACTGGGTGATCCGGAAGGGCTGCACTCCTGCCCGACCCGGCCAGGAGGGCTTCGTCGGCGGCTCGATGGGCGACGACTCGGTCATCCTCGAGGGTGTCGCGGGCGACGAGGCGGAGCAGTCGCTCTTCTCGACCGTCCACGGTGCCGGCCGTGTGATGAGCCGAACGCAGGCTGCGGGCCGCGTGCGTCGCCGCAAGCGACTGACGTGCCGCAACCGCGACTGCGACCGCGTCTTCGACTCGGGCACCTGCCCGGAGCACCCCGACGCGGGTGTGATGAAGACGTGGGTCGAGGAGCAGGTGCACCCTGGCGTGGTCGACTGGCCTGCGGTCCAGGCGCGACTGCGCGAGAAGGACATCGTGCTCGTCGGCGGCGGTGCGGACGAGGCGCCGGAGGTGTACAAGCGCCTGCCCGACGTCCTCGCCGCGCATGCCGGCTCGATCCGGGTGAAGCACACGCTCCGCCCGCTCGGCGTCGCGATGGCCGGTCGCGACGTCCGCGATCCGTACAAGGACTGAAAGCCCGCGCGAGCGGGCTTCAGTCGTTTCAGGGGTTGTCAGGCGGCCCGAGTAGCGTCACGCGCCGTGGAGTTCATCGACGTGTACGTGAACCGTCGGGCGATCGGACATGCCTACATGCAGGACGATCGGCTCGAAGGCGCGCTGACCCTGCGTGGCAAACGGCGGACGCGCCTCGACGGATGCGCGCGCTGTCCCCACGAACGAACGGTCGAGGCGTTCGCGCACCGGCGATCGCGCGACGAACACTGGCCGATCGTGTACTGCATCGACTGTTTCGGGATCGTCGCCGGCCTGGACCCATTCGTCCACGCGCGGCGTCCGCGCTGGAAGCACGACGACCGAAACGCCGTGATCAATCGCTGGACGCGCGAGTGGCCGAAGCGGGGACGGCCACGCCACGACGCGCCTCCAGCAGAGACCGCCTGGCCCGACGCCGCGTAGCGCTCTAGGCGAGGAGCTCGCGATGGCTCGCGAGCGCGGCGAGGAGTCGCTCGACATCCTCGTCGATGTTGTAGAGATGGAGCGAGATGCGCAGGCTCGAGTCGCGCGTCGACGTGACGAAGCCGTCGCGGGCGAGCGCGTCGACGAGCGCGTTCGGATCGGTGGACACGACGCAGACGAGCGGGCCGTACTCGTTCTCGCCACGCGACGTCGCCACCGTCGCAGCCAGCTCGTCGAGTCCGGCGAGGAGCCGGTCGACGAGCGAGCGAACGTGGGTCTCGATCGCGGGTACCCCGACCTCCGCGATCAGCCCCATGCCTGCGACACCCGGGTACAGCGAAGGCACCGGCGGAGTGCCGCTGTCGAAGCGACGAGCCGTTGCGTGCGGAGAGTAGTCGGCGATGGACATCGCGAAGATGTCCTCGTCGGCGAACCAGCCCGTCTGGGTCGGGAGCAGCTGCGCGCGCAGGGAATCCCGCACCCACATGAACGCGAGCCCGGCGGACCCGAGCAGGTACTTCACCGTCCCCCCCGTGATCACGTCCGCGCCGAGCGTGCGAACGTCCAGCTCGAGCGCGCCGATCGCCTGGTAGCTGTCGGCGAGCACGATCGCACCGGCCGCGTGCCCGAGCTCCGCGATCGCAGACACGTCGTTGCGGTGACCGGAGCGGAACGAAAGGGCGGTGCAGCACACGAGCGCGGTTCGCTCGTCGATTGCGTCCGCGAAGGCCTCGAGCGGGATGCGGCCGTCGGCCTCGGGCGTCACGTGCACGACCTCCGCGCCGCGCAGTTCCTGCGCGTGCGCGATCTGGCCGACGGTCGGGAACTCGTACTCGCTGATGACGATCCGGTTCCGCTCTCCGGTGAGGTCGAGCGCCGACACGAGCGCACTCACTCCCTGCGAGACCGACGTCGTCACCGCGACGTCGTCGGGCGCGGCGTGCACAAGGCCGGCGAAGGCAGCTCTCGCCGCCTCGTTCCGTTCCACCCAGTACTCCCACTCGGCGCCGTTCTCGTCCCAGCCGGCGAGCCACTCCTCGGCCGCCGCCCGGACGCGATTCGAGAGCGCCCCCTGCGAGCACGAGTTCGCGTACACCGTGTGCTCGAAGATCGGGAACTCGGCCCGAACCGACGTGCCGGGAGTGAGCGGCGTGGACACCTCAGCGGCCAAGGTAGGCCTTGCGGAGCTCCTCGTGCTGGATGAGGTCCGACGCCTTGCCTTCGAGCACGACACGACCCGTCGAGAGCACGTAGCCGCGGTCGGCGATGGACAGCGAGACGTTCGCGTTCTGCTCGACGATCAGCATCGCGACGCCTGCGTCGTGCACCTGCTTGATGATCTCGAAGCTCCGTTCGACGAGGATCGGAGCGAGGCCCATCGACGGCTCGTCCATGAGCATGAGCTTCGGGCGGGCCATCAGTGCGCGCCCCATGGCCACCATCTGCTGCTCGCCGCCCGAGAGCGTCCCGGCAAGCTGTGAGCGCCGTTCGTACAGCAGCGGGAAGAGCTCGTACACGCGCTCGTAGTCCGCGGGGTCGCCGCCGCCGTGGAGGTAGGCGCCCATCTGCAGGTTCTCGAGGACGCTCATCGGCCCGAAGAGGCGACGGTTCTCGGGAACGATCGCCATGCCCTTTCCGATCCGGTAGCTCGTCGGCCGTCCGGTGACGTCCTCGCCGTCGAAGGTGACCGTGCCCGTGCGTGGACGGACGATGCCGAGGATCGTCTTCAGCGTCGTCGACTTCCCGGACGCGTTCCCGCCGAGCAGGCAGACGAGCTCACCGGCATCGACGCGAAGGTCCGTGTCCTGGAGGATGTGCATCTGTCCGTAGTACGTGTTGATACTGGCGAGCCGAAGCAGGGCGCCCGAGCCGTTCGTCCCGTTCACTTGCGCTCCGTCTCGGCCGTCCCGAGGTACGCCTCCACGACGCGCGGATCGGTCGCGACCTGCTCGAACGTCCCCTCCGCGATCTTCACACCGTGGTCGAGCGCGACCACGCGATCCGAGATCCCCTCGACCACGTGCATGTCGTGCTCGATGACGAGGATCGTGTAGCCGCCCTGCTTGCGGAGCTCGGCGATGAGCTCTGTGATCTCGTGGGTCTCAACCGGATTCATGCCGGCGGCCGGCTCGTCGAGCAGCAGGATCCGCGGCTTCGTGGCGGTCGCCCGCGCGATCTCGAGCCGACGGCGGTTCGCGTACGAAAGGCTGTAGGCGGGCTGGTTCCAGCGGTAGCCCATCAACCGCTGGCCGAAGAACGAGAGCTTCTCCTGCGCGACCTCGTTCGACTCCCGCTCCTCACGGCGGGCTCGGGGGAGCCGCAGGATCGACTCGAACAGGGAGGCATGCGTCCGGCCGTACGTCGCGGCCATGACGTTCTCCTTGACGCTCATGTTCAGGAACAGGCGAAGCGTCTGGAACGTGCGTGCGACACCACGATTCGTGATCTTGTTCGGAGCGAGCCCGACGATGCTCTCGCCGTCGAGCCGGATGTCGCCCGAATCCGGCCGGTACATGCCGGTGATGAGGTTGAAGAGCGTCGTCTTGCCGGCCCCGTTCGGACCGATGACGCTGACGATCTCGCCCTCCTTCACGTCGATGTCGAGGTGGCTGATGCACTGCAGCCCGCCGAAGGCCTTGCTCACGTTGTCCAGTTCGAGCAACGGCTGTGCCATCAGACGATCTCCACCCGTGGGCGTCCGAGCAGGCCCTGCGGCCGCGCGATCATGAGCCCGACCAGGAGGGCGCCGAGCAGGAGGAATCTCGTCGGGCCCGAGGTCTCCTGGGCGAGCCGCGTCTCCCAGACGAACCCGGCGAGCCAGACCGTCGGGACGATGAGTGCGTCACGCTTCCAGCCCTTGACCACCGTCAAGCAGAGGACGAGCGCGATGAGACCCACCAGTGCGAAGTTGAACCAGTTGCGCGATCCGAGCTCATAAGTCCCGGCGGGAAGTGCCAGCCAGTGGCGGATGAGCCACCCGAGCGGGCCGCCGCCGGAGTACTCGTCCGGCCCCATGTTGAGGAGTCCGTCCGTGCCTCGATCGGTGGTGACGGCCACCATCGCGTGCACGACGACGCCGAACGCGACGATCCCTGCGAGGATCGCGGCCAGTCGGCGCCACGGTCGGATCGCCGCGACGAGGACGACGAGGATCGTCGCATAGAACACCCAGCGCCCGTTCCCGGTGAAGTCGCCGATCGGCGTCTGGGGCCGGAGGCCCTCGAGCATGAGCACCGAAACGACGAACGCGCCGAGGACGGCGCCCGCGAGGCTCCCCGCCCCGCCGAGGATCACCATCGCGTAGATGATGATCAGGACCTGCGTGTTGTAGTCGTCGGGGAAGGCGCCCTGCAGGAGCGCCGCGTTGATCGTCCCGGCGAGCGCCGCGACGGCCGCCCCGACGCCGACCGCGAGGAGCTTGAGCCAGTTGACCGGCATGCTCATGGCCTGCGCCGCGAGGGTGTCGTCGTTGAGAGCACGCCAGGCTCGACCCGTGCGCGAGCGGTTCGCGAGCGTGAGAACCGCGAAGACGACGACCACCGCGGTGAGCGTGATGTAGAAGTAGGCGCGTTCACTCGAGGCCTCGAGCCCGAAGACACCGAGCCGGTCGACGTTGGCGATCCCGTTCGGCCCTCCCGTAAGGTCCCAGTTGGCCCGGTCGAACCCGAGATCCTCGTTGAGGCCGAGGAACGAGATCCGGTATCCCTGCGTCGCGATGATGTAGAAGATCTGCCCGAAGAAGAGCGTCACGATCGCGAGGTAGTCACCGACGAGACGCCGTGACGGGAGCGCGAGCAGCAAGCCCAACAGAGCCGAGACCGCAACGACGAGCGGGAGTACCAGCCACGCCTGCCAGTGGATCCCGAACTTGTCGGAAGACAGGAACGCATAGCCGTACGCGCCGATCCCGTAGTAGGCGATGTAGCCGAGATCGAGGAGCCCGGCGAATCCGACCGCGACGTTCAGGCCGAGCGCGAGCAGCGCGAAGACGAGGGCAACCGTGCCGACGCGCAGGAAGTAGATGTCGTTGTCGGTCTGCGCCGTGACCAGCGGGACGAGCACGGCGAGAAGGACGACGAACGCGAACACGGCCGGCTTGGGCACGCGCTCGTAGAGCTCCTGGACGCGCCCGACGATGCCCGTGCGCTGTCGCGCCCGCTCGCCTGAGCGCGCAACCCACTCGTCGGCGCCGATCGCGGGGCCCGAGCGCTCGGGCTGCGGCGTCTGCTCGCTCACCTCACACCTTCTGCGGGGCAGGCGTGCCGAAGAGCCCCGACGGTCGCAGGAGCAGGAACGCAATGAGGATCACGAAGACGATCACGTCCTGATACGAGGACGAGACGTAGCCGATGGAGAACGAGCGGCCGAGGCCGATCGCCAGGCCGCCGAGCATGGCGCCCGGGATGCTGCCGATTCCTCCGACGACCGCGGCGGTGAACGCGATCAGGCCGACCTGGAAGCCGACATACGGATTGACGTTCTGGAAGATGAGGCCGTTCATCACGCCGGCGGCTCCCGCGAGCACCGACCCGATGAAGAACGTCACGACGATGACGCGGTCGACGTTGATGCCCATCATCGACGCCGCCTCGAGGTCGAAGGACGTCGCGCGCATCGCACGCCCGACCTGAGTGCGCGCGATGAAGACGGTGAGCGCGGCCATCAGGCACACGGTCGTGACGATCACGAAGAGCTGCATGTACTGGATCCTGAAAGGGCCGATCGTGACGCTCGTGAACAGCGACCCGCCGTCGAACGCGAACGCGTCGTACTGCTTCGGCGCCGACCCGAACAGGAGCACGGCCAGCTGCTGGAGGAAGAAGGACACGCCGAGAGCGCTGATCAGCGGCGCGATCCGCGAGGCGCGTTTCTCGCGCAAGGGCCGGTACGCGAACCGTTCGATGACGACACCGAGCGCTCCGGCGCCCAGCATCGCCGCGAGGAACATCAGCGCGATCGTGGCGGCGACCGGGATGCTCGGATCGGCGGCCCCGCCGAGCCACGTCAGCACGAAGTACCCGATGTACGAGCCGATCATGAAGACCTCGCCGTGGGCGAAGTTGAGGAGCTTCAGGATCCCGTACACCATCGAGTAGCCGATGGCGATGAGCCCGTACAGGCTCCCCAGCGTGAGGCCCGCGACGAGCTGGTCGAAGAAGTAGCTCCACGTGAGCTGGAAGTCCTGGAAGTATGCGAGCACTCCGAGCACGCCGGGAACCTACCCCGACGCCCGAGCGGACGAGAGCAGCGCGGCCGCTCTGCGGCGGCGCTCCAGCGACCTCGACGCGACCAGGATCCGCGCTCGCAGATTCCGATCCTGCGCCAGGTAGAACGTGCGGCCCACCACGAGGATGGGCCGCACGCCTGGCACTCCGAAGGGCGAGCTAGCCCTTCTGGACGACGTTGTACGAGCCGTTGCTCCCGATCTGGAAGATCGTGAAGCCGACGCCACCGACGACGTCACCGGTGTTCGAGAATCGGATGGGCGCGCCGAGAAGCGAGGTCGACATCCGAACCTTGCCGATCTCACGCCGGACCTCGGCCCTGCTGACCCGTCCGTCGGCGCACGCCATGGAGACACCCATCGCGATCGCCTGGACGGCGACGAAGTTGGGCGCACCGAACGAGATCGTGTCGCCGAACCGAGCCTTGAACTGGTTCACGAACGGCCGAGCGATCGGCACGTCGTTGATGTCGAGGCTGAACGACGAGATGTACGCACCGGGCACCTTGAACTCGTCCGAGTTGAACGTGCCGTCCGTCCCGAAGAAGGCACCCGTGTAGCCGCGTGACTTCAGCTGCTGGAAGAACAGCTGCGCGTTCGACGCGACCTGCGACGCGAAGAAGACGGCCTTCACCCGCTGGGCAGCCGCCCTGTTCGCGATCGACGTGAAGTCGGTCTGCGCCGCCGACTGCGACTGCCGATCGACCTCGATGTTCGCCGCACGGAGCAGCGCAGCTGCACGGTTGGCCAGCGGCACGGAGTAGGCCTCGGCCTGGTCGACGACCATGACGGTGTCTCCCGAGCCGACGTTCAGGCGCTGACGCATGAACGTGACGTCGGTGCCGGCCTGGATGTTGTCGTGCGGCACGACGCGGCGGAAGAACCCGTTCTTGAGAACGCTTCCGTCCGGCGTCGACGGGTCGGTCAGACTCGCCCGCGTCGCCGAGCCGGAGACGAAGGACATGCCCCCGCGCCGAAGGATCGGCCCACCGGCGACGTTCTCCTGGCTACCCGAGAACGCGTTGGCGGCGAGTACGTCCTTGTTCGAGCGCAGCTGCACCGCGACGGTCGCGGCGACCTGCGGGTTGAGCTGCGTGTCGGCCTCGATCGCCCTCAGCTTCGTGCGCTTGAAGCCCCTCGGCACGCCGGGGATCGCCCTGCCGGCGTTCCAGTTGGTCAGAAAGATGCGACCCCAGTTCCGCTGGTCGAGCCCGGCGCTTCCCGCCTGTCCCGTGTACGGACCTGTGACCGCAATGGTTGCGAGCTTGCAGTTCGGAGCCGCAGGGCTCGCGACGCGCGACGAATCGGCCGTTGCGACCGACGCGGCAATTGCTGCGACGGCGGTCACGCCCGACATCGCGACGACGATGGCCTTCCTCATAGATGTTGCCCTCCTTGTTCCCCCGCATCGAGTACTCACTGTTTGACGTCGAATCGACCCGGGACTTGTCCCGGAAACGTCGGCGACGAGTGCCTGCCTGCCCTCGCCGGACGACTGTGACACCGGTCCCGTGACATGTCAACACGGGTCGGGCGCTCGTCAGGCGGACAGCGCCTCGTTCCAGCCTGCGGTGTCGAGGAACTGTCGGAACCCGACCGCGAGCCCGTCCGCAAACGTCCACACGTGCACGAACGGGACGTCGAGCCGCTTCCCCGTCCCGCGCGCGACTCCCCTGTAGGTCCCGAGCACGACGACGACGTCCCCGTCCTCGACGAACTCCTCGGGCGTCACGACGAACTCGTCCCACCAGTCGCGGTCGAGCGGGTCGAAGACGTTTCGCCGGACCTCGTCGACGCCGCGGTACACGCCACCGTGCGGGAGCCCCTGCGCCTGGTGCCAGACGATGTCCGGGTGGACGTGCGCGAGGACCGTGTCCATGTCGTCGCGCGCGAACGCCTCGTAGGACTCCTTGACGAGTACGACGTGAGTCACTCAGTTCAGGATCATCGCAACGGACGAAGGATCGATGCGATCCGGCCGGCTTCAGGGATCTTCCCGCGTTCGGGACTCGTTCGGAGATTCCCGCACCGCGCTGTCTAGAAGTAGAACTGACGCCACGCGTCCCACCACGTGTCGGCGCGGGAGACGATCGTGCGCTCGTCGACGCGCTCCACGCCGTGGCGGTAGCGGAGGCGATCGGCCTCGTCGGTGTTCTTGAACTCGGCCTTGACCTCGCAGGGCCGTCCGGGGTCGTACGGGGCGACGGCCTGCAGGTCGCCGAGTGCGCGCTTGGACGCGTCCTCGATGAGCTCGCGCGCGCGGGCCGGCGTCAGCGTGCGCGCGGACTCCCCGCCGAACCCCCGCTTCACCGCTGCCGTCGTGAGACCGTCGCCGAGGAGCTCCCGCGCCTCGCGGCACGACGCCTCGTCGCCCGTCACCAGCAGCACGGGACATCCCCAGGTCCCGCAGAGCGCCGCGTTGATGCCGGTCTCGCCGACGAGCGTGTCGTTGAACCAGAGGTTCTGGTAGTCCCGGCCGGAGATCGTGTGGTTCATGACGCCGTCCGGAGTGCCGGCGCGAGCGTGCATCCCGACGAAGAGCGCCGCATCGCAGCCACTCTCGAGGAACGCCGTGTACTCGGTCCACTCGTTCTGGACGACGAACTCGCAGTCGGGATCGAGATCCTCGGGAATCAGCGAGTTGAACGTCCATCCCTTCCCGGCGCCATGGCAGTCCATGACGACGATCTCCGTGGCGCCCGCCGCCTTGGCACCGCGCACGGCCGCGTTGATCTCCTGCGTGTACAGCTTGCGGCCCTCCTCGTACAGCGACTCGCCGCCCGAGGTCTGCTGCCACTTCACGATGCCGGCGACGCCCTCCATGTCCGAGATGACGTGGACGCGCACGGAAGTAGCCTACGACGATCGAGACGGGGCTTGACGGGAAGGGTGTGCTGGTCACGGGCGCGTCGAGCGGTATCGGCGCCGCCTGCGCACGCGCATTCGCCGCCGAGGGAGCGCGTGTGCTCGTCCACTACAACCGCGGCGAGGAGCGCGCACGCGGCGTCGCCCACGAGCTCGGCGGCGCACCGGTCGCGCAGGCCGATCTCACCGTCGAGGCGGACGTCGACCGCCTCTTCACCGAGGCACGCGCTGCGCTCGGGCGAATCGACGTCTGCACGGCCGTCGCAGGCGTGTACCCGTCGGAGGACGCTCCCGTGTGGGCGCTGCCGCTCGACCGCTGGGAGAACACGGTTCGGACGAACCTCACGGCGACGTTCCTCACCGCACGGGGCTTCCTGCGCGAGGTCGAGCGCACCGGACAGGGCTCGCTCGTCCTCGTCGGCTCGACCGCCGGCGTCTTCGGCGAAGCGGGCCACGCCGACTACGCGGCAGCGAAGTCGGGCATCCTCGGCGGATTGCTCCTCTCCGCGAAGAACGAGGTCGCGCGCATCTCGAAGTCGGCACGCGTGAACGCAGTGGCGCCGGGCTGGACGACCTCGCCCATGACACGCGGGCTCCTCGACGACGACGCGGTGGACCGGATCACGAAGACGATGCCGCTGCGAAAGGTGGCGACGGCGGAGGACGTGGCTGCACAAGTGGTCGTCCTCGCATCGGACACGCTCTCCGGCCACGTCACGGGTCAGGTGGTCGTCGTCGCCGGGGGAATGGAAGGCCGACTCGTCCATACCGACTGAGGAGACTTCGATGACCGACCCACCCGGTCGCAAGACCGTCAACGCACACACGACTCCGTTCCTCGCATATGACATGGAGGGACCGGTCCAGCCCGAGCTGAGCTGGCTCCCGGTCTCCTACGACGAGGCGACCGGCCAGGGGACGTACCTCATGCGCATGGATCCCGGCGCCGTGACGATCGCGCACGACCATCCCGGCATGGAGGAGTTCCTCATCATCGAAGGCGACCTCGTCGACTCGGACGGGACGCGTTTCGGCCCGGGCGACTTCGTGAGCTACGACGCCGGGACGCACCACAACTCGTGGACTGAGGCGGGCTGTCTCATCGCCGTGTTCGAGTGGCACAAGCCCGACCAGGCCGTGGAGAGCCAGTAGAACGACGCAGCGGCGACAGCCGCGGCCTTCAGGGATCTCGCGCAGTCGGAAATCCAGCGCTCGCGGATTTCCGACTTGCGCGAATGAGAAGGGCGGCGTCGTCCGCCGCCCCTTCTCGACGCTCCAGGCCTGGCTGATTGCCGTCAGTCCCCAGCCGGGAGTCGTTGTCGCTATCGGCAGTCGGCCGCGCAGGCTTGAGGGCTCGGTGACCGCGAAGGAATGGAGACGGAGCGGGGTAGCCGCCAAGCCCCCGCTCTTCCGTCCCCGGCAAGCTCCTCCGGAGAGGAACTGCTCCTTCACCCCTCTGTGATCTCAGACGAGCTGCCGCCGCATCGCTGCCCGTCTTGAGTGATCGCACTCTGGTCGATTCACCCACGGCGGGCGACACCCGAGCGCGGTTGACCGTTCCCCCGTTCGGTGTTGACTGCTCCGCTTGACCGGCGCGTCGGTCCGGCGTGCTGGAATGCGGCGGTGAGTCGGTTCCTCGAGCGCCTCGCAAGCGGCCCGCCTCTCGTCGGCGACGGCGGGATGGGCACACTCGTCTCGAGTGCGGTCGCGCGCCTGCGCTGCCCCGAGGAGGCGAACGTGCGCGCGCCCGAGAGTGTCCTCTCGCTCCACCTCGGGTTCATCCGCGCGGGCGCGGACATCGTCGAGACGAACACCTTCGGGGCCAACCGCCGCAAGCTCGCCGAGCACTACCTCGAGGACGACGTCGTGGGCATCAACGAGGCTGCCGTGAAGCTGGCACGCGACGCGCGCGAGGTGTCCGGTGCCGACGTCTTCATCGCCGGGTCGATCGGTCCGCTCGGCGGGCCG
The DNA here is from genome assembly GCA_035758735.1 of Gaiellaceae bacterium. GTDB lineage: Bacteria > Actinomycetota > Thermoleophilia > Gaiellales > Gaiellaceae > GMQP-bins7. The sequence goes on along the minus strand of DASTWH010000123.1, from coordinate 7,578 downwards.
GTGAAGGATCGCGACGCGGTCTTCGCGGAGCAGGCGCAGCTCCTCGAAGGACGGGGCGTCGACCTCTTCATGATCGAGACGTTCTACGAGCTCGACGAACTGCTCGCAGCGATCGAGGCGGTCCGCGGCGTGTCCTCGCTCCCGATCGTCGCTCTCATGACGTTCGACGAGGACGCGCAAACACTCGGCGGCGTGTCGGCCCAGGCAGCGGCGTCGACACTCGGAGAGCTCGATCTTGCCGCGATCGGGGCGAACCACGGGCTCGGCTTGCAGGCTGCACTGCGCGCGATCGAGCGCATGGGCGGCAGCGGCAAGCCACTAGCGGCACTCCCGAATGTCGGCCTGGCGAGCCTCGCCGGCGAGCGCGTGATCTTCCCGCACGCGACGCCGGAGTACTTCGCCGAGTTCGCCGCGCACGCCCGCGAACTGGGGGCGCGCATCATCGGAGGCTGCTGCGGCACGACGCCCGTCGAGATCGCGGCCATTCGCGCAGCCGTCGACGAGGACCGGAGCCCACGCACCCGGCTCGTGGTGCGTGAGCGCGAGATCGTGATCTCGGCGGCGGAGCCCGAGCGCGAAACGCTGCTCCAACGCAAGCTGCGCGAGGGTGAGTTCGTCGTCTCGGTCGAGATCGACCCCCCACGCGGCGGCAATGCGCACGCCATGCTCGAGCTCGCGCGCTCCCTGAAGGCGTCGGGGCACGTCGACGTCGTCGACGTGAACGACAACCCTCGCGCACGCGCCCGCATGAGCGGGCTGATGGCCTCGGCGACGATCGAGCGGGTCGTCGGGCTCGAGACGATCCCCCACCTCACGCCGCGCGACGCGTCGATCGCGGGCCTCGAGTCGATGCTTCTCGGCGCCCACGCCGAGGGGATTCGGAACATCCTCGCGGTCACGGGCGACCCCCCGGAGGCGGGCGACTATCCCGGTGCGAGCGGCGTCTACGAGGTGGACTCGATCGGCCTCTCGAAGGTGATCTCCCGGATGAACGCGGGAGAGGACTTCAACGGCCGGGAGATCGATGCTCCGACGTCGTTCTTCCTGGGGGTCGCGGTGAACCCCGCCGCCGACGACCTCGACTACGAGCTCGAACGCTTCGAGCTGAAGCTCGAGGCGGGAGCGCAGTTCGCCATGACCCAGGTGCTCTTCGACCTTTCGTATCTCGAGACGTTCCTCGAGCGTCTCGGCGGCACCTGCCCCATCCCCCTCCTCATCGGGATCTTCTACGTGCGCAGCTACCAGCTCGCGCTGCGGCTCCACAACGAGGTGCCCGGCATCGTCGTGCCGGACCACGTCCAGGAGCGGCTTCGCGAGGCGGGAGCAGACGCGGGTGACACCGGGCTCGCGATCGCTCGCGAGCTTCTCGAAGCCTCACGCGACCTGGCCGCCGGCGTCTACGTCATCCCGCCGTTCCGGCAGCCGCACACGGCGCTCGACGTCTTCGGCTAGTCCGTGCAGCTCGTCGCCGCGACGGGCTTCCCGACCTGCGCGAGGACCTTGCGGACGAGGTCGGCCGGAATCCCATAGCCGCCGGTCTCGCGAGGTCTCCGCGCGAAGACGGTCGTCCGGACTCGGCCCTGCGCGTCGACGCCGGGACCGCCGGAGCTTCCGGGCTGGACGGCACCGCGGATCGTCGTCATCTCGCGCCGCACAGGCCCGCGGCCGTAGGCGTCCCGACTGAGAACAGCGGCCGTTCCGCCGAGCCGGCCAGGCGTGCGCGTGAGCGGCCCGTTTTGCGGGTAGCCGACGAGCGCGATGGGCGTCCCCCGCTCCGGAGACACGAGCGGGAGAGCGGCGGCTCCGAGCGCGGGGACGCGGAGAACCGCCAAATCGTTGGTGGGATCGAATGCGACGACCGTCGACATGAACGCCCTTTCCTCTGCTGTGTCCACCCGCGGTCGCGAGATCCCCGCGACGACGTGCGCGTTCGTGACGACGAGGCCGCGACTGACGACCCAGCCGGAGCCCTCGACGCCGAGGCCGCAGGCGATCCCCGTGACGCGGACGACGCTCTTCGAGGCGCGAACGACGTCCGGGTCCGTCGCGAGCCCCTTGTCCGGCGGCGCGACGATCGCGGGCGGCCCGAGGAACACGCCGATGGGATCGACCCGCTCGAGCTCCTCGAGCAGGCGCTCGGGCGGCACGACGTCGTTGATCTCCGAGAGGATCGCCGAGCGCTGCACCGAGCGGCGGAGCTCGGTCTCGCCCGGAAGGTAGAGGAGGACCGCGCCGACCGCCCAGCACAGGAAGACGCCGGCGACGAGGCCGAGCAGCAACCCCGCGAACCGGTCGAGTAGGCGCATGCCGGGAATGACGCCGATGCTCGTCCGCAGTGCGCCGGCGAGCAGCGCCGCGAGCCCGCGCATGAGCATCCCGCAGAGCACCGCACCTCCGAGCGCCACCACGGGGACGTACGGCGACCCGTCGCTGAGGATCAACGGCGCGAGGCGCGCGCCGACGTAGGCACCGAACGCGAAGCCCGCGAGCGAGAACGCCCCGCGCAGGAAGCCGGTCGAGATCCCGTAGACGCCTGCAATGGCGACGACGGCGATGACGACCCAGTCGGCGGTGGACACGATCACGACAGCTACGTCCCGGAGTGTCGGATCCCTGCCGCCCGGCTACAATCCCCCGGCCCTCGGGGGCGTAGTTCAGTTGGTTAGAACGCCGGCCTGTCACGCCGGAGGTCGCGGGTTCGAGTCCCGTCGCTCCCGTTCTGGAAGTGCCCGCTCGCCCGCGTAAGGCTCATGCCCGACTAGGATCGCGTGCGATGAGGACGTTGGGGCGGAACTCGTTTCCCAGCGTCCGGCACTGAGGCATGAAAATCTTCAACCTCAACAGAGACGAGTGGGACGCGACAAGGGACCGCGAGGGCTGGCGCGCCAGCGGCACCGTTGTCGGTCAACGCATCGGCAGTGAGCTGATCGGCGCGACGATGTCCGAGGTCGAGCCGGGCAGCAGGCTCTGGCCCTATCACACGCACTACCTGAACGAGGAATGGGTGATCGTGCTGCGCGGCGAGCCGACACTGCGGACGCCCGAGGGTGAGCAGCTGTTGACCGAGGGTGACGTCGTCTGCTTTCCGCGTGGCAAGAACGGTGCGCATCAGATCGTCAACCGAAGTGACTCGCCCATCCGCCTGCTCATGCTGTCCTCGATGATTCCCGGCGAGATCATCGAGTACCTCGACACCGGAAAGGTTCTGGCCAAGGACGTCGAGGACGAAGACATCGTGTTCGCGAGGCCCGGGCCCACAGCCGAGTACTGGGAAGGCGAGGAGTAGGTCGGCGGGAACTCTCGGCTGCGGTCACGCTCGACGCATCGTGCAGACAGACATGGCCCGTTCCTGGCCCAGACCTCGGGAATCGGCCCTTGCAGCCACCTGCGTCGGACAGTCAGGCGCGCGCTGGTGCGCGGGCGCTACCGTCTGTTCGCGCAATGGACACGACCGAGTTCAGGCAGGCGAGCCACGCCGTTTGGGAGGCGATGGCGCCCGGCTGGGACACGCGTCACGCCTACTTCGAGGAGCGCGCGCGTCCCGTCGCCGAGCGGATGCTGGAACGACTCGAGCCGCAGCCGGGCGAGACGATCCTCGAGCTCGCCGCCGGCACCGGCGTGGTGGGGTTCGCGGCGACGCGGCTCGTCGAGCCGGGTGGAACCGTCATCGTCAGCGACTTTTCGGAGGCAATGGTCGAGGCGGCCGCGCGGCATGCTGCCGATCTCGGGATCGGCAACGTCGCGTGCCGCGTTCTCGACGCCGAGCGGATCGACCTGCCAGACGACGCGGTGGACGGAGTGCTCTGCCGGTGGGGCTTCATGCTGATGCCGGAGCCCGAGGCGGCATTCGCCGAGACCCGTCGCGTGCTGCGCCGGGGCGGCCGCCTCTCGTGCGCCGTCTTCGGTGCTCCGGAATTGAACCCGTGGGTGGCGCTCCCCTCGCGCGTGCTACGCGAGCGTGGGCACACACCTGCCTCCGACGCCGGCGCTCCCGGGATCCTCGCACTCGCTGATCGCGATCGCCTGAGCGGTCTCTTCGTCGGTGCGGGTTTCTCGGAACCGCGAATCGAGGAAGTCGCGTTCACGTGGCGGTTCCCCGATCTCGACGAGTACTGGGAGTTCCTCACGGGAGCCGCCGGAGCGGTCGCGATGGTCGTCGACCGCCTCGACAGCGCCGAGCGCGAGCATGTCCGGAAGCAGATCGTCCACGAGGCCGCCCGGTTCGCGGATGACGAGGGCCTCGAGATCCCCGCCGCCTGCCTCGTCGCGTCCGCGTCCTAGGCGGCACGCGGCGGGAGCCCGCCGCGCGCCTGGGCCTCTCTGAGCTACGCCGTGGTCGGCGTGCTCGTCTTGCGGTAGCCGTAGCCGCCTGCCTGCTTCGTGGTCAGGCCGAGGAAGACCGCCGCGACGCCGGTGACGACGAACGGCACCCAGAAGTTCGCGCCGTCGTCCGCGAAGCCGAACAGCCACGGTGATGCGGCGAGCAGCGCTCCGGCGACGATGTCGATGACGTTGTGGACCGCCATCGGCGCCACCTTCCAGAGGCCGAGCTCGTAGTTCGTGAACAGGCTGTAGGCGATGAGGCCGATGCCGAGCACGATCGAGATCGCCGTCGCGGCGCCCGAATCGGAGTACTGGAAGATCCACGGCCCGGCGATGAGCACAGCGCCGACGATGTAGTCGAGCGGCGCGTGGAACTTGGTCGGGATGAAGCGCATCGAGAGCTCCTTCGAGTCGGGGACTGTCGGCGGTTGTTCGTCCCGATGAGCGGTGCAGTTCGGTCCGATCGCAGTAGGGTCTCGGCGTGGAAGTCCAGGAATGGGTGGACGCCTACGCGCAGGCATGGCGAGATCGTGACGCGGACGCAGCCGCGGCCCTCTTCACGGAGGGCTCCGTCTATCGCGACCACCCGTTGCACGAGGGACACCACGGTGCGACTGGGGTCCGCGACTACTGGAAGACCGTCACGGCATCCCAGGACCGCGTCGACGTGCGCATGGGCCGACCGGTCGAGTCACCCGACGGTCGACGCGCGGCAGTGGAGTTCTGGGTCCGGATGCTGAACGGCGGCGCAGAGGTGACGCTCGTCGGGATCCTGTTCCTCCGCTTCGCGCAGGACGGGCGCTGCGAGGAACTCCGCGAGACGTGGATGTTCGAGCCTGGAGACCACCCACCGCACGAAGGCTGGGGCAGCTAACGGTCGGACTCGACGCGGGGGCTCAGCGCTGCGTCACGTGCACATCCACCCGCCGTCGACGCTCAAGTTGATCCCGTTGATGGCCTGGTTCTCGAGCAGGAAGCGCGCCGCGCCCATGGACTCTTCCATCGTGACCAGGCGTCCGATCGGCGTCCGGTCGACGAGCGCCTTGTGGCGCTCGGGCGGCATGTCGCGCCACTGGGGGCTGTCGCCGACGATCCCGTTGTGGATCGCGTTGATCCGGATCGGCGCGAGCTCGATCACAAGCGTGCGCACGAGAGCCGTCACGCCGCCGTTCACGGTCGTCACCGTCGTCGACCCAGGATAGGGCCGGTCACGGGCAAGGCCCCCGTAGATGAGGATCGAGGAGTCATCCCGCATGCGTGGCAGAAGGACGTGGATCACCTCCGTGTACCCCACGAGCTTCATCGTCACGAGCCGGACCGCCGCGTCGATCTCGTACTCCCGAACCTTGTTCACGTCCCGCTCGATCGCAGCCAGGACGACGTGGTCGACCTCACCGACGTCGGCGAGGCGTTCGGCGATCGTGTGCGGCTCCGCGAGATCGAACCCGAGCCCGCGCGTGCTGCCGCCGATCTCGCTCGCCGCGGTCTCGGCGCGGGACTGATCCCGTCCCGTGACGACGACGTCACGGCCCTCGTCGGCGTACGACCGCGCCAGCGCACGGCCGAGCCCTTGCGTGCCGCCCACGATGACGACAGTGCCCATGCTCTCTCCTTTCGCGTCGGATCGCCGTGGCCCGACCGGCAGTCGCGCCGGCCGGACCCGACGGGATCGACCTAGACCGCTGCGGACGCCTCGGCAGCCCAGGCGGGGAGCAAGCCACCGTCGCCGAGGATGTGATTCCTCGACTCCTCGAGCCGCCTGAACGCCTTCTCGAGATCGGCTCCGACAAGCTGCCCGTGGCGTTTCACCGCGTTCCCGGCGACGAAGACCGAGTCGACGTTCGACGTGTCGGAGAAGACGACGATCGTTCCGATCGGATCGACCATCGGGGCCGTGTTGATCGCGTTGACGTTCAGCAGGACGATGTCGGCCTGCTTGCCAGGCGTGAGCGAGCCGACCCTGTCCTCGAGCATGATCGAGCGCGCTCCGTCGATCGTCGCGAACTCGAGCACGTCCCTGTGCTGGAGCTGCGGCGCGAATGCGATGTCCGGCGTGTCGGTGAACTCGAGGATCCGGTCGTAGGCGAGCGCTGTCCGCATCTGGGTGAACATCTCGCCCGGCACGCTCGAGACAACGTCGACGCTGAGCGACGGGCGGACGCCGCGAGCCACCATCTTCCCGGTCGGGGGCGGCCCGTGACCCATGAGCATCTCGACGTACGGCGCGATCGACGCTTTGCCGCCCGACTCCGCGATCCAGTCGAGCTCCTCGTCGGTCAGATCGGTCATGTGGATGTAGCAGACGTCCGGACCCATCAACCCCAGGTCGTGCATTTGCTTCACCGGCGTGTAGTGCAGGTTGTGGAGGCGCATGCCGACGTGCACGCTGATCAGGATCCCGAGCTCGCGCGCGAGCGCCCAGTCGTGCTTCGCCACGTCGTCATTGACGTTGCCGGGCTGGCGAGCGGCCATGGCGAGGGTGATGAGTCCATCGTCGGACGAGAAGTACGTCTCGCGAATACGCCGGATGTCCTCCGGGTGGTTCAGCTCGCTCAGCATCCACCACTCTCCGCCGGTCGGCATGCCGTGCGCGTAGACGGCGCGGATGCCTGCGTCCTTGAGCCCCTGGATCGCAGCATCCGAGTGGTCGGGCGTATTGCTGATGTGCGACCAGTCGAGCAGCGTCGTCACGCCGCCGTTCACTGCCTCGAGCGCGCCGGCGTAGTCGCCGATGTGCACGTCCTCCGGGCGGTAGAAGCCGCCGACCTGGCCGAGCATCACCGCGAAGTAGTGATCGAGCGTGCAGGACGGAAGGACGCCGCGGACAGGCGTCTGCCAGGTGTGGCGGTGCGTGTCCACGAACCCGGGCATGACGATCATCCCGGTGGCGTCGATCTCCTCCGCGTCGGAGACGCCGAGGTCGGAGCCGACGTCCACGATGACGCCGTCCTCGACGAGCACCTCCCCGTTCGGGATCTCGCCGATGTCAGGGTCCATCGAGACGACGAACCCGTTCCGGAATACAAGGCGCTGCGAGCTCATGCCACTCTCCTTGGCCGGCGGAACATCGATGCCGTCAGCGCTCGAGCACACCCACGGGCGGCAGGCCCGTCGCGCTGCCGGATGTACAGCGAGCATAAACACCCTCTTGCGGAAGAGTCAACCGCACTCGTGTCGAGACTTGCCCGTGTTGAAGCGGGTTACCGCCCTCTGAGGCACGGTCCCGCACGTTTCGGCCCGATGGACGCGGGACCG
>DASTWH010000117.1:0-2300 GCA_035758735.1 Gaiellaceae bacterium | reverse complement strand
AACCCACCCAGAGTCCTCCCTCTGCAGACGCGACTCTCGGCGTTATGACGCACCACGCCTACCGAGTCGATCGGGCGGATCGCGGCACAAGAAGACGTTGAGATCAGGGCTCCACACAGAACTCGTTGCCCTCGGGATCTGCCATGACGACGAGGTCACCGTCCTCGCCGATGACGTTGGCACCCAGAGCAACAAGTCGTTCGACCTCGGCACTGACTGGCCCGATGGCGCGAAGGTCGAAGTGCTGTCGGTTCTTGGCGGTCTTGCCTTCGGGGACCCGTCGGAACCACAGGTTTGGGCCTCCCCACCCGGCCGGCTCAACCCACGCACGGTCGTCGGTACTGTCCTCGTCGATGTTGGCCCCGAGTGCTGCGGCCCAGAAGGCCGCAAGCAGCAGCGCGCTCGAGCAGTCAAATGTCACGGAATTGACGTATGAACTCATGGGCAAACCATGCGAATGGTCGCCTCGCGGCGAAAGGGACGAACGCAGAGGGGCCTGAGCAGACGTTGCGATCGAAACCACTACCGAGCTCGTTGGTCCCGTGCTGCTCGACGGGCTGTTTCCTCGATTCGCTCCGCACGCGTTGCCGGTCGCTTGGCTTGAACGATCCACCAAAGGATCTGCTTCCGGGCGGAGGCGGGGAAGCTGTCCCAGTGCTGGCGGGCACCCTCGTGGCGTTCCAACGCTGCGGCCAAGTCGTCCGGGACGTCGAGCGCCTCCACCGCATCGAGCAAGGTCCACGAGCCATCGGCCCGGGCCCGGTCCACCACCTCCTGGCCGGCCGGCAGCAGACGCCCCTCGGACTCCAACCGCGCGATACGCGCCTTGTTGGTGCGAGCCCACCCGCTTCCGGGGCGGCGACGGGCGAAGTACAGCATGGTGCGCTCGTCGTCGAGCCGCTTCTGGGTGCCGTCGACCCAGCCGACCCGCAGTGCCTCCTCGATCTGGTTCTCATAGGACGGAGCGGGGAGGCCGGTGGACCTTCGCCATGTCACCAACCACACGCCCTCTTCTGTGAGGTGGTGTTGTGCGAGCCACTCGCGCCATTGCTCGATGGTCTCGACGTGCACGCGGGGCGCGTCCGCTTGGCTCACAACGAGCAGCATGCCCTTGCGTTGGAGTTGCGGTGAGATGACGCAAGTTGATCGCGCGGCACCTTGGTGGTCCTCTGCATAGCGCCCAAGTCCATCATGCGGGGGATCTGCATCATGCCTGATGAGGCGTGAAGCCCGCATGGCGCAGTGTTCTCGCTTCATGGGGAGATTCCGTGCACCAAGGTTCCAGGCGGCGTGGAGACTCAGGCGAGAGAATCCACCTCTTGGGGAGTCCGCTCGGGCGCGGACCTACCTCTGGGGGGCGTGGTGCCCGCCAGGAGCACAGGGGCGGACAGGCGCCGCTCTGCACCCACTCCGCCGCGATCCGCGCCGCACCTCAACCGATGTGATTTCCCCGTCACGCACCATCCGAGTGCGTGGAGTGGCGGGACGCTGGAGGGCGAGGTCACGTGCGGCCCTGATGCCCTCGAGGAGGGAACGATGAAGAAGTCTGCACTCGCCCTCGTCGTCGGTGCCATAACAGTGTTGATCGCAGCCGCTACCCGCCAGTTCCGACGCGACGACGTCGCCGCACGCGCTCGCCTCGACGCCGTCCCGCGACGTGTCATCGACACCGACCACGGCAAGCTCGAGTATGCCGAGGTGGGCGACGGTGAGCCCATCCTTGCCATCCACGGGATCTTCGGTGGCTGTGACGCCGGCCTGCTGTCATTCGGCGACCTCGTTCCCCACCGACGGGTCATCGCACCGTCACGTTTCGGCTACCTCGGCTCGTCGAAGCCCGACGGGGCCACTCCCGCCAGGCAGGCCGACGCCTACGTCGAGCTCCTCGACGCGCTTGGCATCGACCAGCTCGACATCGTCGCGTTCTCCGCGGGCTCGACGTCCGCGCTCCAGCTCGCCCTGCGCCACCCCGACCGCATCCGCCACCTCGTGGTGATGAGCGGCGACTGGCCCGGTGCCTTCTCCAAGACACCTCTACCCGTCGAGAAGCTCGCCTACCAGAGCGACCTGCTGATGTGGCTGGCCAAGACGCTTGCCGGACCCACGCTGCTCCGTCTTGTCGCCGGCATCCCCAGGAGCTTCCCGCTCACCCAACCGGACCAGACCCAGGTCCGCGCACTGATCGACAGCATCTTCCCGGTGCGAGACCGCTCGACAGGGATCATCTTCGACGCCTACATCGGCAACCCCGACGTCGACACCTACCCTCTCGAGACCATCACGGCGCCCACCCTCATCGT
>DASTWH010000060.1:0-2176 GCA_035758735.1 Gaiellaceae bacterium | reverse complement strand
GACGCTCCTCGTCCTCGTTCGCGAAGACGACGTCGGGCGCGGCGGCGCGAACCGCGTCGCGAAACGCATCCTCGCCGCTGTCCCGGATCGCGCTCCACGACGAGAGATCGACGCTCACGCGCGCCCCGTGCTCGCGCGCGAGCTCGACAGCACGCAGTGCCGCGGTTCTGACCGGCTCGACCATGAGCGCGTAGCCGGAGACGTGGAAGTGGTCGCACGCGAGCCACGCGGGATCGAGCTCGTCCGCTCGCAGCTCGCGGGCCGCTCCGCGGTCCGACGCCATCGACCGCTCCCCGGACGGTGCCACGAGCGAGCAGATCGCCCCGTTCCTGTCACCGACCGGACCGACGATCTCGACGTCGAGTGTCGCGAGCTTCGTTCGGGCGAGCGCTCCCGCGTCGTCCCCGCCGGTGCGCCCGACGAACCGGGCGTCGGCGCCGAGCGCGGCCGTCCAGGCCGCGACGTTGGCGGCCTGCCCGCCGGGGCCGATCGTGATCTCGGCCTCGACGTCGCCTCCCGACGCAACAGGCCCGCCGAGGCGGACGATCACGTCGAGCGTGAGATCTCCGAGCGTGCAGACCAGCATCGCGAGGAGGATCGTAAGATCCGACCGTGGACGGTGGCGAGCGGCGTGGGAAGGCGCGGACGTTCCTCCTGGGCGGTCTCGTCGGCGCGTCCGCTGCGATCGCGGCCGTGAACCGGCGCCGTCGGGTGCAGCGTCGTCGTGGACGGCCGCGCGGGCTCGCGGCCTTCGAGAGCGCGCCTTGCTACCTCGAGCTCCTCGAACGAGAGCGCGAGGATCAGTCCGCCCCATAGCGAGCTAGCCTTCCCGCCCACTGTGCCGATCTACGAGTACCGGTGCCCGAACGGCCACACGTTCGAGCTCTTCCAGAAGATGAGCGATCCGCCGGCGGAGACGTGCCCGACGTGCGGCGCAGGGCCGGTCGAGAAGCTCCTCTTCCCGGTCGCGGTGCACTTCAAGGGCTCCGGCTTCTACTCGACCGACTACGGCTCCCGGAAGTCGAAGGGGAAGGACGGCGACTCGTCGGCACCGAGCGACAAGCCGAAAGAGAAAGCGGCCGAGACGTCGACGTCGTCCGATCCGAAGCCGAAGCCCGCGTCCGACTCCGGTAGCTAGCGCCGCGTGCAGCCGGCGCCGTAGAGCGTCCCCTTCGGCGGGGCCAGAGGCGCGGACTGCCCGAGCCACATCGAGATCACCGCGACGTTGTCCTCCGAGCCGAGCAGGACGGACTCGCCGCCGAGCGAGCTCGGCTCGCCGCCGAGCCGGCAGCGCAACGAACCCGAGGACCGGAACCGGATCCAGCCGACCTGCGCGAGCTCCCAGGCGGAGAGATCGGTCGCGAGCGGGGCAGCGAGCTCGTCGCCCATGAAGGGCAGTCGCAGGAAGGTCCCGAAGCTCGCGACCTCGTCGCCGACCGCGTCGGCCACGATCTGCTGGCGGGACCCGCGCGTGATGTCGGTGTCCGCCGGGTCGAGCTGGTTCTTGCGGACCCGCGAGTAGATCAGCGCTCGCCGGCCGTCCATGTGCTGCGGGCCCTTCGCGAAGTGCCAGCCCTCCCAGTTGGCGCAGCGGGCGGGCTTGTACGGGCAGTCGAACTTGTTCGAGAGGATCTCCTTCGGGACGTTCACGTCGATGCCGCCGATCGCGTCGATCAGCTCCTCGAAGCCGTCGAAATCGACGACGATAACGTGGTCGATGGGCAGGCCGGTGAGCGCCTTCACGGTCGCCAGCGTCAGCGCCGGGCCGCCGATCTGGTTCGCGGCGTTGATCTTCGACGAGCCGTAGCCCGGGATCTCCACGCGGAGGTCCCTCGGGATCGAGAGGTACGAGATGCGATGCGTCTCCGGGTCGAGATGGAGGAGGAGGAGGGAGTCCGAGCGGTTCGCATCGCCACGGCCCGGTGCCCGGCCACCGTCGGTGCCGATCACGAGCACGGTCGTCGGCTCGGAGAGGATCGAGCGGTCGCGCTTCGCGAGCTGCGCCTTCGCGTTGCCGGGGAGACGGGCGTTCGCCTCGTCCACGCCGCTCGCGAACGACCGGTAGCCGAGAGCACCCCACACGAGTGCGAGGACGAGCAGTCCAATGATCGTGAGGAGCGCCCAGAGCCACCAACGGCGGCGCTTCGCCGGTCCCGGCGCGCGCGAGGGCTGCGTC
>DASTWH010000048.1:0-4869 GCA_035758735.1 Gaiellaceae bacterium | reverse complement strand
CTCGTCCTCTCCGAGGAGGAGGCCTTGAAGCACGGCGTCGATGCGACCGACGAGGCGGCCGCCGACCTCGCGGTCGTGCTCGGAGGTGACGGCACGGTGCTGCGCGCACTCGCGCGCTTCCTCGGCACGGGCGTGCCGGTGATCGGCGTCAACTTCGGGCGCGTGGGGTTCCTGAGCTCGATGGGCAGGCGTGACCTCGAGGTGGGGCTCGGCCGGGTTTTCGCCGGCGAGTACGACGTCGTGGAGCTGCCGACTCTCGAGCTCCGGCACCCGGACGGCAGCACGGTCGCCGTGAACGACGTCGTCGTCTCGAGCGCCTCGCTCGGGCGCATGATCGAGCTCGAGCTCGCGGTCGGAGGCGAGGAGCTCGGGCGCCAGCCGTGCGACGGGATCATCTGCTCGACCCCGTCCGGATCGACGGCGTACAACCTCTCCAATGGCGGCCCCGTCCTCATGTGGGGGCTCGAGGCGATCGCGCTGACCTACGTCGCCGCGCACTCGCTGCACGCGCGGCCACTCGTGATCCCCCCGGGGGCGGACGTCATCGTCTGGAACCGCTCGGCGGACGTCGAGGCGGGCGTCCTCGTCGACGGTCACCGGGTCTCGACGCTGGGGAAGGCCGAGCGTGCCGTCATCGGTATCGGGTCGCAGCGGTCGCTGCTGGCGACGCTTCCGGAGGCGACGTTCGTGCGCCGCTACCGCCAGAGTTTTGCGTCATGAGGTTGCGCAACCGCGCGATCCCGGCGGCGATGACGACGACGTAGACCGTCGCGAGGGGCAGGCGCAGTAGTGCCCAGTGATCCGGCACGTTCAGCCAGTCGTTTACGTCCGTGATCCAGTTTGCGTCGTGGAACACGCCACTCGCGAACGATCCGAGGAACGGGACGGTTGCGTACTCGACCACGTAGGTCACCGCAGCGATCGCATAGGCCGCAAGCAGGAGCCGACGCCAGCCGTCGTCGAGCAGCACGTAGGTTGCAACGAGCGCGGGAAGGAACCAGGGGACGTAATGGGCCGCGTAGCCGCGGCCGAACGAGTTCACGATCATGTAGATCACCGCCACGAAGAGGAACAGCGTCCCAGGGTGCAGCGGCGCCTCTCGCCACAGTCGAACCGAGAGCCAGATCACGGCCGCGGTCACGGCGATCGTGAAGGCCTCGCTGTACCGCGCCCGAGCACCGATCGACGCCGCCTCGAGCAGTTCGACGAGGCCGAGCGCTCCAAGCATGCAGAGGACCATCGCCAGCAGAGTCGAGGTCGTGGCGCTCGGGGGCTGTTGCGACCGGCGCCAGAGCCAGAGGCCGATGGCAACCGCCACGAGCGCCGCGATCACGACGAACCGCGAGACAGCCGAAGTGGCCGTCGTCTGCTGCACGACCCCAGGGAATCCGAAGTATCCAGGGGCGGTTTGGTACTTGATGACGTACGCGTAGATCGGCCCCGGGTCGAGCGCGAGCAGAACGCCGAGGCCGAGCCCGACCGGGAGCAGGAACAGGGCTGCCCCGAGGAATCGCCCGGCGTGCGTCGCGAGCCGAGCACCTGGGACGAGTAGCGGAGCAAGGACGAGCGGCGTCGTCTTCGCCAGGACTCCCAGCCCGAGCAGAAGACAGCCTGCCAGCCATGCGACGACGTCACGCGAGCGTTCGTGAGCGATGAGTGCGGCGCACGCGAGAGTCACGAAGAGCCCGACGTTCACATCGCTGTTGCCGTGTTGGCACACCAGAATGACCATCACCGGGTTCAGGGCGATGCCGACCAGGAGGGCGCGACGCACCGCGGTTCGCTCGGCTCCTGCCAAGACCAGCGTGACATAGAGCGTCACCACGATCGCCGACTCGACGAGGACGAGGTACACGCGAAGCGCGGACAGAAATGAGACTCCGATGTGCGTGGCGATCGCATCGAGGACGACGATGATCTCGAGCCAGAGCGGTGGCCAGTTGAGCCAGCCGGTTTCATACGGGTTCCGACCTTCCGCGCGGGCGTCGAGCACGACGCGCCAGTGATCGACGTCGAGTGAGTGGGCGTCTCCGACGACGAGGACGAAGACGAGCCTGACGAGCCAGGAGACCATGAGCACGACCACCACATCCCGGATGCCTGAACGCCTCATGGTTCGATGGTCGCGAGAGTATCGGGCGGCACGGTCGGCTACTGTCGCCGCTGCACATGCTCAGGACGCTCCGGATCGAGAATCTCGTCCTCATCCGTGAGGCGGAGCTGACGTTCGGCCCCGGGCTCAACGCGGTCACCGGCGAGACGGGCGCGGGCAAGACGATCTTCGCGCAGGCGATCGGCCTATTGCTTGGCTCGCGCGCCGATGCAAGCGCCGTCGGACCGGAGGGCGGCGAGGCATACGTCGAGGCGGAGCTCGACGTGCCGGACGGATTCTTCGACGAGGAGGAGCTCGCTCCGCTCGCCGAGCTTCGACCCGAGGGCGAGGCGGGGCTCGTGATCGCGCGCCGTGTGTTCGGCGACGGCCGCACTCGCGCGTATGCCTGGGGCCGCGCCGTCGCGCGCGAGGACGTCGCGGCCGCGGCGGAGAGGCTCGTCGCGATGTCGGGCCAGTTCGAGCAGCGGCGCCTCGCGCGCTCGTCGTTCCAGCTGGACGTTCTCGACGCGTTCTGCGGCGCCGAGCAGCTCGAGCGCCGGCGAGACACCCGGGATGCCTGGCGCTCGCTCGTTGCGGCCCGCCGGAGGTACGACGAGCTGACGCGCGACGCCGACGCGGTGGCGTTCCGGCTCGCGGAGCTGCAAGCGCTGGTCGACGCGACGGAGGGCATGGCGCCCGACGAGGAGTCGCGTCTGCAGGCTCAGCGCGAGCGGCTTCGCCACGTGGACGAGCTCGCCGAGGCCGCGACGGCTGCAGCGTCCGCGATCGCGCCGGACGACGGCGACGGCGCGGCGTCGCTCGCAGCGCTCGCCGAGCACGCCGTCGCGCCGCTCGAACGGATTGCGCCCGAGCTCGGTGCGAGCGCAGTGGAGCTTCGCGACCTCGTCGTGCGGCTACGCGAGGTCGGCTCGGATCTCCATCGCTTCGTCGCGTCGCTCGAGACCGAGCCGGGCGCGCTCGACGCGGTCGAGGAGCGTCTGCAGGCGATCGCCGATCTGAAGCGCCGCTTCGACGCGACGACCTACGACGAGCTTCTCGAGCGTGCCTCTGCAGCCGAGCGCGAGCTCGGCGAGTCGGCGGCCACGGGCGATCCGGTCGAGGCGGCCGCGGGTGCCGTCGCGGCCGCCGAGCAGCGCGTCGAGGCTCTCAGCGGAGCGCTGCGCGACGCGCGCCGGGCCAACGCGCAGGCACTCGGTGGCGCAGTCGCCGCTGAGCTCGCATCTCTCGGGATGGGCGAGGGCGAGTTCCTCGTCGAGCTGGGCGAGCGTGATCCCGGGCCGACGGGCGCGGACGAGGCGTCCTTCCTCGTCCGGCCGAATCCCGGCCTGCCATTCGCGCCCGTCGCAGACACGGCGTCTGGGGGCGAGCTCTCGCGGATCGCCCTCGCACTCGCGGCCGTCGCGGGGGGTGGGACGCTCGTCTTCGACGAGATCGACGCCGGCATCGGCGGCGTCACCGCCCATGCCGTCGCCACGACGCTCCAGCGCCTCGCCGAGCGCGCGCAGGTCCTCACGATCACGCACCTCCCGCAGATTGCAACCGTCGCCGACACGCACTTCCGGGTCGAGAAGGTGCCGGGCGACCCGACGCACACCCGCATCGAGGAGCTCGACGACCTGCTTCGGCGGGAGGAGGTCGAGCGGATGGCGGGCGGCGCCGAGTTCGTCGAGACTCTCCGAAGCGCACGGCCCTAGTACGACACCAGGCCATGCTACGGTGAGAACCCGTGGCCAAGTACGTGTTCGTCACGGGAGGTGTCGTCTCCGCGCTGGGGAAGGGCATCGTCGCCGCCTCGCTCGGACGACTCCTCAAGTCTCGCGGCCTCTCCGTCTCGGCCCAGAAGTTCGACCCGTACCTGAACGTCGATCCGGGCACGATGAGCCCGTTCCAGCACGGCGAGGTGTTCGTCACCGAGGACGGCGCCGAGACCGACCTCGACATCGGCCACTACGAGCGCTTCATCGACGAGAACCTCTCACGGAACGCGAGCCACACGGCCGGTGCGATCTGGGACTCGGTCCTCCGCCGCGAGCGGAAGGGCGAGTTCCTCGGCGCGACCGTGCAAGTCATCCCGCACATCACGAACGAGATCAAGGCGCGCATCAGGCGGGCGGAGAAGGTCGCGCCCGCGGACGTCGTCATCTCCGAGATCGGCGGGACGGTGGGCGACATCGAGTCGCTGCCGTTCCTCGAGGCGATCCGGCAGTTCCGACGCGAGGTCGGGCACGAGAACGTCCTCTACCTGCACGTGACGCTCGTGCCGTTCATCGACGCGGCCGGCGAGCTCAAGACGAAGCCGACACAGCACTCGGTCAACGAGCTGCGCCGGATCGGCATTCACCCCGACGCGGTCGTCTGTCGCTCGCGCGACCTGCTCTCGGAGGAGATCCGGGACAAGATCGCCCTGTTCGCCGACATCGACCCGCACGCGGTCTTCTCCTCACCCGATATGCCTGACGTCTACCTCGTCCCCGAGCATCTCGCCGAGGAGGGGCTCGACGCCTACGTCTGCGACCGGCTCGGCCTCGTGACGCCCCCGCCCGACCTGTCGGAGTGGAACGAGCTCACGGAGCGGATCGCGGAGCAGCACGAAGAGATCGAGATCGCCCTCGTCGGGAAGTACGTGAAGCTGCACGACGCGTACCTCTCGGTGCACGAGGCGCTGAAGCACGCGGGCATCCACCACGGATGCGGGATTCGCGTCAGCTGGATCGACGCCGAGGGCATGTCGCTCGAAGAGGCCGAGGCCGAGCTCG
>DASTWH010000033.1:0-3931 GCA_035758735.1 Gaiellaceae bacterium | reverse complement strand
GCACCGCCTCGACGGTACGCGAGCCCGGCTCACGGCTTTGCGCCGATTACGTCTCAGATCGCAGCTGCTGCTCTCGTCCACCGAGCCACCGGTCGGACCGGTTCGGCGGCATGAGGCTGACGAGGATGAGGATGATCGCCGTCGATGCGAAGTACATGTACAGCGACGCGGTCCCGGAGAACTGGTTCGTCGCGGTCTGGCCGAAGGCCAGGCAAGCGAAGACGAGCATCGCGAGCGCGAGCCCGACCTGCAGGATCGACTTGTCCTTGTGCGGGAAGAACTCGAGGCGGACGACGCTTGCGAGCAGCAGGATGAAGACCGCGAACTCGAGAATCCCGAGCGTGAACCACGCGGTGTCGACGCCGGGGAAGGTGTCGAGGAACGTGCCCTTGAACTGTTCCTTGATCCCCTCCGGCGCGTTGCCATCGTCGTCGAAGAGCTTGCCCTTGCCGGAGTAGAACATGAGCCCTCCGACCATGAGGTAGACGCCGGCGAGCGTGACCCAGTACGCGATGCCGTCGAACACCGTGCCCTGACCGATGAGGGCGTGCGGCTTGTCGGAGCCGGTGATTGGCATGTGACCTCCCTTTCCTGCGCTTCCGGTAGGCGACGTATCGAAGGAAGCGAGACCGGAATACTTCAACGGCGTGTCTCCTCCTTCAAGCAACGTGATGTCGGACCGCGCACGGGCGCTCGTCCGCGCCGCGGTCGTCCGCCGCTCCGACCTCGAGCTCGTGTTCGACGAATCGGCCGCCACGACGGCGGAGGTGCACGTCGAGGGCCGGAACTTCTATCCGCCGATGCTCCACGACATCGCGTCGGCGCGAGCGTCGGTCCACATCAACCAGTTCGGATTCAGGCCGGGCACGATCGGCAAGGCCTTCGCCGAGGCGCTGCTGGCGAAGGCAGGCGAGGGCGTCGCGGTTCGGCTCGTCGTGGACAGCCGGGGCTCCGACCCCGACGGCTCGAGCCGCGAGTTCTACGAGCGCTTGCTCCATGGCGGGATCGACGTACGGGTGGTGCGCGCCACCCAGCCCAGGGCGCCGACGCAACCACTCGCCGCCGGCAGCCCGTCGCGCTGGAACCTCGGCCACCTCGCCCATATCGACCATCGGAAGCTGGTGGTCGTCGACGGGACGATCGGCTGGGTCGGCGGCGCGGGCGTCGAGGACCACTTCCAGGACGGTCGCTTCCACGACCTGTTCCTCCGCGTGACCGGGCCCGTCGTCTCCCAGCTGCAGCTCGTCTTCGTCGCGACGTACCGCTGGCTCGGCGGCGACATCGCGACCGATGGCGTCGATGTGCTCTTTCCGGCCTTCGACGAGGTGCGCCCAGGACTCCCGGCGGTCGTCCTCCACAACGCGCCGGGCAGTCATCCCATCACCGACACGATCGCGCGCATGCTCGACGAGGCGCGCTCGACGCTTGACGTCGTGAACCCGTACGTCGCCGATCGCGGGATGATCCGCCGAATCGAGCGCGCGGCTCGCCGCGGCGTCGGGGTAAGACTCTTCGTGCCCGCGGACGCGAACAACTGGGCCTGCGCGGCGGCGCAGCAGCACCATCACCGCGCGCTCCTCGACGCCGGCGTCTCGATCCTCGAGCACCCGGCGATGCTCCACGCGAAGGCGATCGTGCGTGACGGCGAGGAAGTGATCGCGGGGACGTGCAACCTCGAGGCCTGGAGCCTGAGGCGCTTCTTCGAGATCGACGTCCTCGTCCGCTCACGTGAGCTCGCGGCGCAGTTCGACGAGCGCTTCTCGGCGCCCGCCGAGGCGGTCTCGAGACCGGGCATGGCTCTTGTCGGCGCGCGTCAGCGCCTGCGCGGAGCGGCATTCGCGGCGCTGTCGCCGCTCCTCTAGACCGGCGACGCCGCGACGAGCTCGCGAAGGTCGTCCTGCGCCCGCTCGAGATCGGCGGGCGTCTTGATCGGCGAGAACCGGCCGCGCGCGCCGCGCCGCGGCACCTCGAGGTACTGCGTCGGGACGAACGCCGAGATCTCGTGGTACAGCCGCTCGAGCTGGACGGCATTCCGCTCTTCGACGGACTTCCGGACGTACAGCCACGTCAGGTCGTAGTCGACGTCGAGGACGTCGATGTCGAGGACGGCCGTATTCGTGTTGAAGACGGGCGTGAGCGCCTGGTCGAAGGACTCCGGGAAGCGCGGACCCTCGACGAGCTGCAGCCTCCCGTTCACGCGGACTGGCGCCCCGCCCATGTCGCCTTCCTTGCGGGCAACCTCGCACGTCAGCGGAGTTCCTCCGAGGAGGTGGGCGCCCACGACGACGGGGTCGACCCGCGCGCCCAGGTTGTCGACGTTCGACACCGTGACGACCCGGACCCTGCGCGCCCTGAGCGCGTCGAGCGTGCCTGAGCGCTGAAGTGCCTGGAAGAGGTCGCCGTGGCCGGGTGCATACGGCGACGGGCGACCTGCGTCGTCCTGAAAGAGCTCGCCGTCCGCCTCGAGGCGGAGCGAGACGAACTGGTGGAATATGAGCGGGTTTCCGAGCTTGCTCTCGGCAACGTGTGCGCGTACGGCGTCGTCCGTCGCGAAGCTCGTCATCAGCGCGGCGGGGACGGTGCAGGCGAGCGCTCGCTCGAGCGACGCGGTCTGCGCGAGTTTCGCCTCGAGGAAGCTCATGCCGTCGACCGCCGTCAGGACGGCTTTGACGACGCCGCCGAACCGCGTGGCCATGCCGCCTGCGAGAACGACCTGCGCCACCTCGCCGCGCTCGAGCGCATCGATGCCGGCCGTGCGCGTCGCCTCATACGAGGCGTCGCCGGGCTTCGGAAGCGGAGTGACGTCCCCCGAGGTTGGTGGCTCGAGCTTTCCCCGGACGATGTTCGACTCCGGTGAGAGCTCCCCCGTCGCGACTTTCGCCCGAAGTGCCTCGAAGAGCGTCTCGTCGAACCCGAAGCGATCGAGGATCACCTTCGTCTCGGCGTCGACGGCGATCACGCCCGTACGGGAGCCGGAAGCGACGCCGCGTACGGCGCGCGATGGACGCCGGCCTCGGTCATGATCGCCGACACGAGGTCGGCCGGAGTCACGTCGAAGGCGGGGTTGTGCGACGGGAAGCGTGCCGTGACCTCCCTCGGATCCCGCTCCTCGATCGGGATGTCGGCCCCACTCGCGGCCGTCGGGTCCAGCGTCGACCTCGGCGCGACGACGTAGAACGGGATGGCGTGGGCGTTCGCAGCGAGAGCGACCGCATACGTCCCGACCTTGTTCGCGACGTCGCCGTTCGCCGCGATCCGGTCGGCGCCCGTGAAGACGGCGTCGACCTCGCCGGACGCCATGAGCGATGCCGCAGCGCCGTCGACGATGACGGAGAACGGGATGCCGAGCGCCTCGAGCTCCCACGCGGTGAGCCGGGCACCCTGGAGCAGCGGGCGCGTCTCGTCGACCCAGACGTGGTCGACGCGACCGGCCTCCCAGGCAGCACGTACGGCGCCGAGCGCGGACCCGTACCCGCCCGTCGCGAGGGCTCCCGTGTTGCAGTGAGTCAGCAGCCGTGCCCCGCCGGGGACCAGCTCCACGGCATGTCCGCCCATTCGCCGGCAGCGCTCGACCTCCGCCTCGTGCAGGGCCCGCGCGCGCTCGGGGGTCGGATCGTCGCGCAGCTCGTCGAGCGCCCAGCGCAGGTTGACGGCCGTCGGGCGCGCCCCGGCCAGCACCTCGTACGCCGCGTCGAGGTCCTCACCGCGGCGTACGGCGAGCGCGAGGCCGTAGGCGGCGGCGATCCCGATCGCGGGCGCGCCGCGGATCGCGAGCGTGCGGATCGCATCGGCGACGTCCTCGGCCGACACGCACCAGAGCTCGAGCTCCTCGTCGGGTAGACGGCGCTGGTCGAGCAGGACGACCGCGTCACCTTCGAGTCGGACGATGCGCTCGGGCGTGAGGTCGCGCAAGACCACCCGTTCAGCCTAC